>DAOMFH010000191.1:0-4709 GCA_035429705.1 Actinomycetota bacterium | reverse complement strand
GTGTGCCGGCCTGCCAAGAGCCTGCAGGCCGGGCAGCAGCCTGACCGGGCTCCGGCGCGAAGGGGCACACCCGGCGCTCGCGGGGCGACCGTGCAGGTGAGTGCACGGATTCCTTGCCGAACAGGCACGCCAAGGCGCACCAGTCGACAGCTATGCACCCCTCGGTCGGATCTCGTGATGCGTAGGTCAAGGGTTCGATTCCCTCAGGCGGCTCGGCAAAAGCCCTGGTCAGGGGCGTTGTCCCTCGGACCTGGGAGCCCGTTGCACGAATGGCTGCCCGGTGACTGTGCGGGCCGACACGAGATTTCGTCATATGATGTGCGTCATTCCGATTCACCCAGAGTCTGCGAATCACTAGTTCTCACCTTGGAGAGGACCCCACATGTCAGAACGTTTCCGCACCGCGTCCCGGCAGGATGCCGAAGCCCAGTTTGAGATCCAGCCCGTGTTCACGCGGCCGGGCGAGGCTACGACCCTGTCGAAGTTCAAGATGCCCGACGGCTTGATGGAGCCGGATACCGCGTATCAGATCGTGCACGACACCGCGATGCTAGACGGCAACTCGCGGCTGAACCTCGCCACCTTCGTGTCGACGTGGATGGACGAGAACGCGCAGAAGCTGCACCTCGAGGCAGCCGACAAGAACATGATCGACAAGGACGAGTACCCGGCGACCGCGGAGGTCGAAGACCGCTGCTGGCGGATGCTTGCCGACCTCTGGAACGCCCCCAACACAAACGACATCATCGGCACCTCGACGATCGGCTCGTCGGAGGCTTGCATGCTCGGCGGTCTGGCGCTGAAGCGACTGTGGCAGGAGTCCCGCAAGGCGGCGGGGAAGTCGACGGAGAAGCCGAACCTCGTGCTGTCCGCCGGTGTGCAGGTCGTGTGGGAGAAGTTCTGCAACTACTGGGACGTCGAGGCCCGCTACGTGCCGGTCACCGAAGAGCACTTGGTGCTCGACGGCTTCGAGCTTGAGAAGTACGTGGATGAGAACACGATCGGTGTGGTCGCCATTCTGGGGCAGACGTACACCGGCCTCTACGAGCCGGTGCAGGAGATCGCGGCCAAGCTCGACGAGATCCAGGCGGCAACCGGCATCGACGTGAAGATTCACGTTGACGGGGCTTCCGGCGCCATGGTGGCTCCGTTCTGCCAGCCCGATCTTGTGTGGGACTTCCGCGTCGACCGCGTGAACTCCATCAGCACCTCGGGTCACAAGTACGGCCTCGTCTACCCCGGCGTCGGCTGGGTCGTGTGGCGCAACAAGGCCGTGTGCCCGGAGAGCCTCATCTTCCATGTGAGCTACCTCGGCGGCGACATGCCCACGCTCGCCCTCAACTTCTCGCGCCCCGGGTCACAGGTACTGCTGCAGTACTACCAGTTCCTGCGCCTCGGCCGCGAGGGCTACCGTGCGATTCAGCAGGGATCGATCGACGTCGCCACCTACCTGTCGTCCGCGATCGCCCAGATGGATGATTTCGAGCTCATCAGCAAGGGTGACACCATCCCGGTGTTCGCCTGGAAACTCAAGGATGGGCAGCGCAACTGGGATCTCTACGATCTCGCCGATCGTCTGCGCATGCGCGGCTGGTTGGTGCCCGCGTATCCGATGCCTGATGACATCGCTGACATGGTGGTGCAGCGCATCGTGGTGCGATCAGACTTCAGCAAGGATCTGGCGACCTACCTGCTCACAGCCATTCGCGAGGAGGTGGCCTACCTCGACTCGCTCACGACGCCGCTGCCGAGCGAGGCCAAGAAGCAGGGCTTCGCGCACTGACGCATGATGCGGGGTGGGCTTTCGTAGGATGGCCCACCCCGCCATCTTCTCCGGGGGAGGGTGAAACACAGTTCAGCCAGTCGATCTGGCTGCAGTACTACTTCGACAACTTCGCGACGGTCGCAGGAAAGTCCTGGTCGATGTGCAGCACAGTCAGCCCGGTCAGTTCGGCGGTGGCGGCAATGAGCACGTCGGGGATGGACAGCCAGCGGTGCTGGCGCTGGCCTTTGAGCAGCAACTGGACCTCGACCGAGCAGTCCTCGATCGCCGGGGTGAGTTACTCCACCGGCATCGACCAGAGCGGTGGTTGGACGAACATGGAGCGGGCGTCCTTGCCGCTACGAGCGCCGCGTGCGTATCCACCCTGGCCGGAACGTGCTCGGGTACGTCACGCACGAGAACGTCTGCCGGCAGACCCACCTCCGATGTCACAAGATCTCATGTCCCCGCCAGCGGACATCAGCCGGCGGCCTTTGGCTCACGCCCGACCCGCGTCGACGTGACGCACTCTGGGGCACAAGGCCATCGGACGGCGCTGCGCGAGGCAGCCGACCGACTGGTCGCTGAGCGGGCCGATGTGCTGGGCCGACAACGGTTGCTTGTGGTGGTCGGCCTCGACATCGAGGGTCCGTTCGAGTTGGTCGGCACGCTGGCTGTCGGTCCGGTACGGGACGCCGGATCGCTGCCCATCGTCGTGGGCAACCTCGCACCGGAGGCCGGGGTGGCACGGGAGGTGCAACAGCAGCGCGGCGGGTCGGCCCGGGTGCTCGGAGACCCGCTGCAGCGCAGCGCGGTGCAGGGTGCCGGAGTGCGGTTCGAAGCGTTCGCCAGGGGGGTGTCCAGGGGCGTCAGCAGGTCGATGGGCCTGCGCAACGGCCGCGCGCGGCTTCACGTAGACCCTCGCGGGAGGGTGTTGCCGACGGCTAGCCTTCCGTCCATGTCTTCATCCGGGCGACGTTTGATCGTTGCCATGCTGGTGCTGTTCGTCTGCGACGTGATCGGCGGATTCATCGCCGTTGCCGCAGGTGCGGAGACGTGGGGCACGGCGTGGGGCTTCAACACTCACTCCACGGTGCCCCTGCCGATGGGGGCCGCGCAATTGGGCCTGGCCTGGTTGGCCGCACGCGACACGCAGCCGCGCATCGGCTCGGTCGCGGCCGTCGTCCTCAGTGCGGTCTGCCTGATGAGCGTGCTGTTCGGCTTGTTCGACGGTGACCTCGCCGGCAACGTTGTGTCAGACGGGTTCGTCTCCTGGGGGTTCGCCTGGGGGATCGTCCTGCTGTTTGTCACCGCCGTCGTCGGCCTGCTCGCCTTGGGCCGGGCGAGGCAGCTCCGGCGGCTTCGCTGACGGCCCGGGGCTTCGGCCTGGCCGACCGGGGGTCCTGCCTTCCGGGTCATGGACTACTTCCCGCATCCACGGATTGGGCAACGAGTGGGTCGCGGCCACTGCTGTGAGCTGATGCTCCTTGCCGACTCAGCGGGAGGGCGCGGGCGTGGTGCTGGTCATGGCGCCCGCCGCGCCGGAGCGGGACTTCACCAGGTTGACCCGACGAGACATGGCCCGGGAGAGCATGATCTGCCACGCGGGCAGTGCCAGGAAGCCCGCAACTCCCAGGGCCATCCCCGCTGGGGTCAACACGTTCTGCGGCAGCGAACCGCGGGGCAGCGCAGCACCCGCGGCCGCCAGGGCCATGCCACCCAGTCCGGCGCCCCCGATGATCCGCGCGGCCCGGGCCAGCCGCCGCGGCAGCACCCCGCCCGCTGCAACTGAGCGGCCGACGGACGCGGTCCACAGCAGCAGCACAGCGCCGAAGCCGGTGCCGACGACGGCCTGGACGGGGAAGCCGATCACCCCGGTGAGCAGCAGCGCCGAACCTGCGGCCGACGCCGTAGCGCCGACCGCCACGGCCCGGGTGAGCAGCTGCAGCCGGTCCGGTGAGCCGAGCAGGTCGCGCACCCCGGCCGTCATCGGGATCATGCTCAGCGCGGCGACCCCCCCGACCACGTCGTTGGCCGGTCCGGTCCATTCGTAGGACCCGTCCCCCGGTAGTCCGACGGTGTACAGGGCCAGCAGCAGCCCGTTGGCGGTGCAGCCCGTGACGCCGGCGACCAGCGCCCACCGCTCCACCCGGCGCGCGGCCGTCTCCTCAATACCGCTGGGAGTCCCGCTGCTCACCTGACCGGTCATGGGGTCTGCGGGGACCAGCGGGTCTTCGCCCGGCGCCGATAGGCGGGACCGAAGCCATGGATGAGCACAAACCTGAGCACGGGCGGGACCGTGTGCACCACGACGTCGTACCCCTCGGGGTCGATGTCCTCGATCATCCAGTGCCCTTCCATCGCCAGTTCCCGGGTGGACTTCTTCTTGACGAAGTACCGCTGCTCGACGTCCTTCCACTCGCGGTCGCTGATACTCGCGGCCACCACGGGCATGGCCTCGGCCACCTCCCGGTCGAGGTGCGGCACCAGCACGAGAAGCAGGTCGTCCAGGGCGCCGACCAGGGCCGCCCGGGGTGCCTCGGTCGTGGTCGCGGTGTACTCCGCCGCGGCCGTTGCGGCGGATTCGGCGGCGGGGGCGATCCGTGCGTGGTCGGCCTCCATCGAGTCGAGCAACTCAGCAGACCCGGGGTTGCGGGCACGGACCAGCGGCCAGAGCCCCTGATCCTCACCGCTGTGGTGTCCGTGCAGGAAGTCCAGCATCCACGACACGTGTTCACCCAGCGCCACCCGCTGGCGTCCGCGCGGCGGCGGCTCGGCGGCCAGCACGTCGCGCGCCCGGATCAGATCGCGCTTCAGCGCGGAATGGACGATCCCCATCATGCGGGTGTCCGCCGGAACGTCGGTCTTCATTGTTTCCTCCTGGTCCCTCGTTGTCGGTCGGCGTCGAGGTCCTTGTGCGGTGGGTGTTCGCCCTGCGTCAGATCGA
>DAOMFH010000190.1:0-4781 GCA_035429705.1 Actinomycetota bacterium | reverse complement strand
GCGGTGGACCCGACCGCAGCCGTGGCCCGTCAGGCGATCGAGCAGCAGGCGGACCTCCTGCTGACCCATCACCCTCTGTGGTTGTCGCCGGTGACGGCGCTGCGCGGTCCGAAGGGTGCGCTCGCGCAGGAACTCATCAGGGCCGGGGTGTCGCTGTTCAATGCACACACCAACGCCGATCGGGCCCGGCCCGGGGTCAACGACGCCTTGGCGCACACACTGGGCCTCACGGATGTGGAGGCATTGGAGCAGTGGGACGATTCGTTGCTGCGGGTGACCGTCTACGTGCCGTCGGCCGACCGGGAGGAACTCATCGACGCGCTCGCGGCGGCCGGTGCGGGCACCATCGGCGACTACGACCGCTGTGCCTACACGGTGGCCGGCACCGGCACCTTCCGCCCGTTACAGGGTGCTGATCCGCACATCGGGCAGGTGGGCCGGATCGAGCAGGTGGGGGAGGACCGGCTCGAAATGGTGCTGGCACCCGCCGCGCGTACGGCGGTGACCGCGGCCCTCCTGCGAGCACACCCCTACGAGGAGCCCGCCTACGACTTCACCGAGGTCACGCGCGCCATGCCGGGGTTCGGGCTGGGCCGGGTCGGTCGCATCACCCCGCTCACCCTGGCCGACTTCGCCACGTCCGTGGCTGCGGCCTTGCCCGCCACGGCCGCGGGGGTCCGGTTCGCCGGCGATCCGGGGCGTCGCATCGAGACGGTCGCGGTGGTGGGCGGGTCAGGTGGTTCGGAACTGGCTGCGGCATCCCGGGTGGCCGACGTGCTGGTGACCGCCGACCTGAAGCACCACACCGTCGACGAGCACCTCGCGGACGGCGGATGCGCGGTGGTCGACGTCGCCCACTGGGCCAGCGAGTGGCCCTGGTGCGGGCAGACGGCTGCCCGGTTGGCCGAGCTCGGCCTTGAGACCCATGTCAGCGAACTGGTGACCGACCCGTGGAGCGGGCACGTAGGAGGAGCAGATGCAAGCTGATCCGCAGGTCCAGGAGGATCTGCTCGAACTGCCGTTGATCGACCGCCGGCTCGCGCAGTTGGCCAATGAGCGCCGTACCTCCGAGCTCAAGGAACACGCCACCGCGGCCCGGGCCGCCCTGGTGACCGCGGAGGAGGATCTGGTCGACACCCGCACCCGGATCAAGGATCTGGAGCGCGAGATCGCCCGCGCCGAGACGGACGTGGAAACCGTCCGCTCGCGAGTGCTGCGCGACCAGCAGACCCTGGACTCGGGGGCGGCGACGCCCAAGCAGATGACCGACATCCAGCACGAACTGGAGAGCCTGGCCCGCCGCCAGGCGGACCTCGAGGACATCGAACTGGAGATCATGGAGCGGCTCGAGCAGATGACCACGGCACTGCAGACCGCGGAGCGCGTCATGGGCGAGGCGCGTACCCGCGCCGAGGAGACGGCAGCGGCCTGGGACCGGCGCGAGGACGAGATCGTTGAGGAGACGGTGGCGCTGGAAGGCCGCCGTGGTGAGGTGGCCGCGGCGCTGCCCGCTGATCTGGTGGGGTTGTACGAGAAGACCCGGGACCGGTCGGGCGTGGGCGCGGCCCTGCTGCGGCAGGGACGATGCGGTGCGTGCCAGATCGTGCTGAGTTCGACGGATCTCGATCGCGTGCGGGCGGCCGCACCCGACGAGGTGGTGCGCTGCGAGGAGTGCGGCGCGATCATGGTGCGGACCGCGGAGTCGGGGCTATGAGCGGCACCGTCGTCGACTTCCCGGCCGGGGCCGTGGAGGGCACCGGCGTGGTCCAGCACGTCTTCGACCTGCCCGAGGCCCGGGTGGGGGTGGTCACCGACCGGACCCCGTTCCACCCCGTGGATCCGAGTTGGCCCGACCAACCAGCCGACTCCGGCACCCTCAACGGGATCCCGCTGGAGGACTGCCTGGTCGGGACCCTGGATGCGGCCGGGAACTTCACCGTGGACACTGAGATCGCGGCGCGCCGCGGAGACCCCGGATTCGACTGGGTGGTCGTACACGTGCTTGCTGCCGGATCGCCGGTTGCAGTCGGTGACTCGGTCGACCTGCGGGTGGACCAGGACCGGCGTGCCGCGCTGAGCCGGGCCCACACCGGCTGCCACGCCACGGCGCTGGCGCTCAACGCGGTGGTGGCCGATCTGTGGCGCAAGGAGGTTGCCACCGACGGCATCGGAAATCCCGACTTCGACCGCATTGCGCTGACCTCGTCCCGGATGACCCCGGACGGCGCGCGCGACACCTACCGGCTGGGCAAGTCCTTGCGCAAGAAGGGCTTCGACACGGCAGCACTGCTCGCGGATCTCGATGGTGTCGCGGACCGGGTCAACGCCCAGGTGCAGGCCTGGGTGGCCGCCGACGCCAGCGTGGACATCGAGGTGACCGGCCCGCATCTGGTGGACATGCGGTACTGGTGCTGCCACGTTCCGGAGGGGACCTTCCGGATCGCCTGCGGCGGCACCCATGTCACTTCACTGCGGGAACTGGGTGCGATCCGGGTGCACTACGAGCAGCCCGACGAGTCGACGCTGGTGGCAGTGACCACGGTGGATCCGGCCTGAGCCGACCTCGGGTCGTCCACCCGCGAGCCGTCGGCAGGCACCGCGCGTGACAGGGGTGTCGACCGGTCGGGTCGAGGTCTTCGTCCCAACGGCGAGGCCGTGTGTCTGAACGGTTGATTGTCCTGGTATCTGGTTGCCAGTTGCCCGATTCCGGCCTACAACATGGGTACACGTTCAGCAGGAAGGATGATGCGAGCAGGAGACCGAAACCGACGTCACACCTGAGGAATGAGCAATAGCTCGACACTGAAGGAGAGAATCCGAGGACGCGGTCCAGGGACCCACGGCGATTCAAGAAACCGCGACAAAGGCGGAGGGGCGACACAAGATCACCCATAGGGGATCGCCATCGCACAGACCGGCCGCTGGACGTGCAGAGGGGCTCCTCTCACCCATACTGAGGGGAGCCCCTCAACCCTGTACGGAAGGCCGCGATGATTGTTCGCCGGTGTGCGATGGCCGCCGCCTGTCTGTTGGGGCTGGTCGCGGTGTTCCAGGTCGCCCTCGTTCTCGGAGCGCCCTGGGGGGAGTACACCCAGGGCGGGGTGAATCCCGGATCCCTACCGACTGGGGGCAGGGTGTTGGCCGCGGCCTCCGCCGTACTCCTGCTGGTGATGGCCGCAGCGGTGCTGGCCCGGGTGGGAATCGGCCCGTTGCGTTCGGCGCACCGCCGGCTGGTTGCCGTCCTGGCCTGGTTCACGGCGGTCTACGGCGTGCTGGGTGTGCTGCTCAATCTGGCAACGCCGTCGGCGCGGGAACGGTTGGTCTGGGCGCCGGTCACGGCGGTGATCGCCGTGCTGGTGCTCGTGGCTGTCATCGGATCGCGACCCGGCCGTACACTCGAAGAGGCGAGTCGGTCGGACGGCCGCGGCCGAGAGGTCGAGGAAAGTCCGGACTCCACAGGGCAGGACGGTGGGTAACACCCACCCGGGGCGACCCGCGGGAACAGTGCAACAGAAAGTAGACCGCCGGCTTTCGGGCCGGTAAGGGTGAAACGGTGGTGTAAGAGACCACCAGCGCCCACGGCGACGTGGGCGGCTAGGTAAACCCCGTCCGGAGCAAGGCCAAGAGGGCGTTTCGGCGCCTGTGCGGACGAGTTGCCCGCTCGATGTCCGCAGGTGGGCCGCATCGAGGTCACCGGCAACGGTGGCCCCAGACAGATGGTCGTCGCCGGGGGAACCCGGTACAGAATCCGGCTTACAGACCGACTCGCCACCAATACCCGGTCTGACCAGGGGAAACGCCTAGTCCGAGGCCCCCGTCTGTCGCAGGTCTGTCGCAACAGGTCCGGAGAACAGCCCGGCGACGGCCTCGCGGGTGCGCTCATCGGCATCCGGCCACAGGTGCGAGTAGGTGTCGAGCGTCTCCGAGGCGTTGGCGTGCCCGAGTCGCTTCTGGACCGTCTTCACGGACTCCCCGTGACGGATCAGCAGGGAGGCGTAGAAGTGCCGCAGCGCATGGATGCCCACGTCGTCGGGTAGTCCCGCCGCAGCCCTGGCCGGCTTCCACACCTTCGCGGAGAACGTCGAGCGGCGCACGAAACCACCGTCTTCGGCGTGGAAGAGCAGCCCGTCGTCGCCGAGGCCGTGGGCTGCTATGTGCGCGCTCAGAACCTCGATCACGTCGCGGGGGATAGGGATGTCGCGGTACGACGCCGGCCGCTTCGGAGGGCCGAAACGGATCGGCTGCTTCGCCAGCGCGACGGCCTGCCGGTCGATCTTCACCACGCCGCGCAGGAAGTCCACCCGGTCAGCGGTCAGCCCGAACGCCTCGCCCTGACGCAACCCCGACGCGGCGCACAGGTGCACGAGTGCCTTGTACTCGTCGGAGATCGCATCGTGCAGCGCGGCGACCTGCTCGACGGTCAGCGGGACAACCTGCTTCGGCTCCACGGTGGGCAGTTGCGTGCCCTCGCACGGGTTGGACGCGATACGGCGGTCACGCACCGCCGACTTGAAGCATGACGACACGATCCCGTGCACGACTCCCACGGTCGAGGCCGACAGCGGCTCGGAGATCCGTTTGACCCACGCCTGGATGTCGGACGGGGCGATCTCGGACAGCGCGCGATCGCCGAGGTGCGGGTAGGTGTGGCGCCGCAGCATCGTCTCGTAGTGCGCGGCCGACGAGGCGCGGTGCACCTGAATCGAGCGCCAGTGCTCGGCGTACTCCTGAAATGTCATCTTGCCTGCGCGGGGATCTACGTAGGTGCGGGTTACCATGCC
>DAOMFH010000189.1:2707-4807 GCA_035429705.1 Actinomycetota bacterium | reverse complement strand
AGCCGCGTGGGGGCGGTGGTCGCGGCGGGGGCTGAACCGCTGCGCCGCGACTCAGAGCAGGACGGCGGCCTGTTCGAAGACCAATCGCGGCATCAACGGCGGGAACGAATCGTCGGCCGGATGGCCGTGTTGACCAGGCTTCTCGGCGAAGGGCATCAGGGCGGGCAGGTGCTCGTGCCACTGCGTGTCGAAGGACAGGATGGCGGTCACCGGCGCCGAGCGCAGCTTCGCCAGGTTGCCGGCGGCCACATGGGGTTCGAGGCCGGCACGGGCGTCGGCGCTAACGCGTGGGGGCCGGCTGTTCATCACGGTCGGGGTCCACTTGACGGCCTCGTAGATCGCCTGCAGTTGGTCGTCGGACACGGGATCCGGCGCTAGGGAGTACGACGCGGTGCGGCCCGCGGTGAAGACGCCTTGCAGGGTGGGCGAGCACCGGTAGTGACGGTCATGCCTCGGTCAACAGTGCGAATCGGCAAACTAGTTCATAGATCAACTAACATCTCAGGGGTGTGGTTGGTGCGGCGAGCCCGGCCGTTCATCCGCGACAGGTGGGGTCCGGGGTGGCGATCAGCGCAGGGCGGGCAGGCTGAAGCCGGACTGCACCACCAGGCACAAGGCCCGGTCGGCCGGCAGGTGTTCAGTCGTTCGTACCGCCACCCCCGGCAGTTCGCCGACTTGCTCGGCCAAGTCCTCGGCGATCAGCACGTAACGCCGCGGCTCGGGGGACGCCGAAGCCCACGAGCGGGGAACCTTTCCGAAGTCCACGGTGCAGGGCAGTTCCACAGCCGTGGCGGCCGCGGTCACGGCCTCGACCATGCCGGTTGACCGCTGCTCGTCGGCAGACTGCTGGCGCTGGTCGTGCAGAACCTCCCGGCGGGCGTCGATCGCGGCCTGCAGTCGTTGTCCGGCTGACTGCCGACTGGCGTCGACCAGGGCGGCCCGGGCCTGCTCGCGGGCCTTCGACGCGCGCCACCGGCCGAATCCGGAGCGCTGAACCTCTCGCAGGTAGGCAGCCACGGCGGCGTCGAGTTCGCGGGGCTCGGGTGGGGCGGGCAGGGGGGCCAGTTCGTCCAGTGCGTGCAGCGCGGCGCGGAACTCGTCCACGGAGTCCAGCACGGCCTGCGCGTCGGTGCCGCCGACCCGCTCCAGAGCGACCCCGAGGCGTTTGACCTGTGGCTGCTCGTCGAGCCATTGGCGGATCTCACTGTCGTCCACGGCGACCGGCTCAGCCCCGGGCAACAGCACCTCGCGCGCCCCGACCACCGACCAGCGCAGTGCCCGCTCGTTGCTGTCGGTCAGGTCGCTCAGTGGGGTGGTGGGGGTGTCATGGCGCAGCAGCCACCAGCCGAGCACGGCATTGAGCCGATCCTGGTCGCCGCAGACCCACAGCGCTCCCGCGAGCGTCTGCGGGGGAACCTGGCGATCCCAGTCGTCGAGTTCGTCGGTCAACGCGCCTGTGATGATCACGTGTCCGGCAGGATGCTGCGGCGTTCCGGAGGTCAGCAGGATGTCCGCGGTTGCCTCGTGGCCGTCGATGAGGTCGAGGCGCTGCCGCAGAGCAGCCGCGAGGTCCGCGTTGGCGTCGTCAGCGACCAGAGTCATGTGCCCGTTCGGCATATGCAGCAGGCTAGCGGCTCCTGCCCGTCGGCGAGTGGGGTCGGGCCGGGCGGCGCCACCGCGCGGGCGAGCCCCGGGCTGCCGCAGAGCGCGCGGCAGTCGGGCCCGCGGGGGTTGAGTAGCTCCCGCAGGCAGCACAGGCGCACCGCGTGGTTGAGCGCAGGCCCTCGGCAAGCGGGGTGCCGAGCCGTCGATCCCCGGCCGCCTGGCTGACGGCAATTGAGGTGCGGCTGGCCGCGGACTTTCGACCGCCTGGGGCGATTATGGACTTCGAGCAGAGCTTGCCGCGCAAACCGCCAACCGTGCGAATCGGATCATCGCCCCCGCGGCGGACCGGCTGTGGGGTCGGATAGGTGGGCGAGTTGCGACAACTCGCGTAGCAGGTCGGACGGGTCGTCGAAGGCGTTCGAAAGCGCGGTGGTGGACGGCGGGGTGGCTGCGGGCGCGACGGCTGGTTCGGGCGGCGGGGCTGGTTCAAGCGCG
>DAOMFH010000189.1:0-2607 GCA_035429705.1 Actinomycetota bacterium | reverse complement strand
TCCATCAGTTCCAGCAGGGCCTCGCCCACCTCGCAACGGGTCAGCCCGGTCTGCTCGGCGATGGCGCCCAGCGTGCGCCGGGCGTCCACGCGACACAGCACCGCCCATTGCGCGGGCCGAAGGGCCAGGAGCTGTCCCGTGGCGGCGGTCTCGGCGGGCGCGGGAATCGCCAGCAGGCCGCCGACCGTCTGCTCGACCTTGTGCCACTGCTCGTTGCGGGCCAGCGCCGCCTCGATTGCCTCCTCGATCGTCACCGCGCCCGGAGGCGTCGCCCCGATGGACCCTGCGCGGAAGGAGGCCTGGGGGGACGGCCAGTTCAGGATCGTGGCGACGTCGCCAAACATCTGCTCGCGCTGGGCCGCCTCCATGTCCTGGCGTGTGACCAGACCCATCCGGACGAGCGCCTCCCCGAGCCCGATCTGGGAGTGTTCCTGATGGACCCGCAACGCGGAGCCGTAGCCGACCTGGGTCAGGTGGCCGGTGCTGAGCAGGCGTTGGACCAGGGTCGCCCGGCTGCTCGAAGTCTGCGCAGCGCACAGTCGGGCATCGTGCACAACGAGGTGCGCCGTGCCTGCTGACGAGGTGATCTCCAGCTGGCCGGTGGCCTTGCGTGCTGCGAGTCCGGTGAGGTGCGCAGCAACATCCATACCGGCTGAATCGGAATTCCGCAGACCGCAACTGAGCAGGTCACCCGATACGGTGCAACGGGTGCGCGAGTATCCCCGGGAGCGCCCGAGGTCGTACAGTTAGGACGTGTCTTTGGCCAAACCGCAGGGGAAGCGTGCGCTGGATCGGATTCTTGACGAGCAGTACGTAGCCGGTGTGGCCGAACTGCCCTTGGCGGAATTGCGACAGCGCCGCCTCGCGGTCGACCGCGAGGAAGCATGGCTGTCGTACCTGCGGCGTATGCTCCACGGCCGGATCGACATCCTGGAGGCCACCGTCGCCATGCGGCAGGACGGCCGGGAGCCGGTCGCCAGCGAACTTGACATCGAGGCCCTGGTCGCCTCGATCGCCGGGCAGATGGGCCCGGGCAGCCAGCCGCCGGGGCCGGACGTGGTCGACTCCCCGGGGGCGGGCCGCCGGGCGGTGGAGCGCCTGATCGCACGTGCGGGCCTCGACGAGCACGCCAAGATGACCGACGCGGAGCTCGACACCCGCCTCGACGAGTTGCGGGCCATGGAGCGCGAGGTCTCCGACGTGCGCCACCGGGTCCACGACGTCCACGCGGCGCTCACCGCCGAACTCGCCCGCCGTTACCGTGACGGTGAGGCCTCAGCCGAAAGCGCGCTCAGGGATCCGACGTGAGTCCAGCGCCGGTGCTCGTGGAATTGCGACGCTCCGGTCTGGTGGAGTCGGTGCATACCGGCCACGTCGTCGTGCTGGACGAATCTGGATCAATCCATGCCGCGCTCGGCGATCCCGGCGAGTTGATCTACCCGCGATCGACGGTCAAGCCGATCCAGGCCCTGGCCATGCTGGAGGCCGGGCTGGACGTCGACGGTTCATGGCTGGCGCTGGCCGCGGCTTCGCATTCGGGGGAGGACTTCCATGTGCGGGCGGTGCGCGACATGCTGGCCGCAGCGGGGCTGCCCGAGTCCGCTTTGCGATGCCCGCCGGACCTGCCCAGCGGCGATCAGGCCCGTGCCAGTTACCTGGCTGCCGGCGAGGTGGCGGCACCGATCGTGATGAACTGCTCGGGCAAACACGCCGCGATGCTGTGGACCTGTTCGGTCAACGGGTGGCCGCTGGACGGTTACCTCGACCCGGAGCATCCCCTGCAGCGCCGCATCCATGACCGCCTCGGCGAGTTGGCTGGGTGTGAGCCGGGCCCGGCCAGTACCGACGGGTGCGGTGCGCCGCTGTGGGGGCTGCCCCTGTCGGGGCTCGCGCAGGCGTTCCTGCGACTGCCCGACTCCCCGGCCGGGCGCCGGGTCGTGGACGCGGTGCGCGCCTACCCGCAGTTCACCGGCGGCACCACTCGAGACGTGACCCAGTTGATGCGTGCGGCGCCGGGGTTGCTGGCCAAGGATGGCGCGGAAGGGGTCCAGGCGATGCTGCTCGATACCCCGCACGGGCGGTTCGCGGTGGCCCTGAAGGTCAGCGATGGAGCCGACCGCGCCCGGCCGGTGATTGCCGCGGCGATCCTGACTTCGCTGGGGGTGGACCACCCCGTGGTGCGTGAGCAGATGAGCCAACCGGTGCTCGGCGGTGGCAGTCCAGTGGGTTCGCTGGGCCCGTCCGCGGCTCTCGCGGGGCTGATCGGGGGCTGAACCGGGGCTGAACCGGGGCTGAACCGGGCTGATCGGGCGGCCCGGCCCCGGAAGAACGTGATATGCGCAACACGCGCTTGCTAAGTGCTTGCAATTGCAAGCACTCGGGTGCATGCTGAATATATGGCTCGGATCGACATGGCGACGGTGGGTGAGTACATCCGCGAACAGCGCGCTGCGGCCAAGCTGTCCTTGAGGCAGCTGGCGCAGGCGGCGGATGTGTCGAACCCGTACCTGAGCCAGGTCGAAAGGGGCCTTCGCAAACCCAGCGCCGAGATTCTGGCGCAGATTGCGAAGGCACTGCAGATCTCCGCCGAGTCCCTGTACGTACGTG
>DAOMFH010000188.1:0-4832 GCA_035429705.1 Actinomycetota bacterium | reverse complement strand
GGGTGCCCAAGTCCTTGGCCGTGACATGCACGATGCCGTTGGCGTCGATGTCGAACGTGACCTCGATCTGCGGGACACCGCGCGGCGCCGGCGGCAGGCCGGTGAGCTCGAACGTGCCGAGCTTCTTGTTGTACGCGGCCATCTCCCGCTCGCCCTGGTACACCTGGATCAGCACTGACGGCTGATTGTCGTCGGCCGTGGTGAAGATCTCCGAGCGCTTCGTCGGGATGGTCGTGTTGCGCTCGATCAGCCGGGTCATGATCCCGCCCTTGGTCTCGATGCCCAGGCTCAGCGGGGTCACGTCGAGCAGCAGCACGTCCTTGACTTCGCCCTTGAGCACGCCGGCCTGCAGGGCGGCGCCGACGGCGACCACCTCATCGGGGTTCACACCCTTGTTCGGCTCCTTGCCGGCCATCTCCTTGACCAGTTCCACGACCGCTGGCATGCGGGTGGAACCACCGACCAGCACCACCTGGTGGATGTCGGCGGGCTTCGCACCGGCGTCGGCGAGGACCTGCTGGAACGGCTTGCGGCAGCGCTCGAGCAGGTCGTGGGTCAGCTTCTGGAACTGCGCCCGGGTGATCGTCTCGTCCATGAACAGCGGGTTCTTCTCGGCGTCGACCGTGATGTACGGCAGGTTGACGCTGGTCTGCTGCGAGCTGGACAGCTCGATCTTGGCCTTCTCAGCGGCCTCGCGGATGCGCTGCATGGCCATCTTGTCCTTGGTCAGGTCGATACCGTGCGCGCTCTTGAAACGGTCCACCAGGTGACCGACGAGGGCATCGTCCCAGTCGTCGCCACCGAGGTGGTTGTCGCCGTTGGTGGCCTTGACCTCGACCACACCCTCGTCGATCTCCAGCAGCGAGACGTCGAAAGTACCGCCACCGAGGTCGAAGACCAGGATGGTCTCCTCCTTGTCGACCTTCTCCAGGCCGTAGGCCAATGCGGCCGCGGTCGGCTCGTTGATGATCCGCAGGACGTTCAGGCCCGCGATCTCGCCGGCCTCCTTGGTGGCCTGCCGCTGGGAGTCGTTGAAGTAGGCCGGAACCGTGATCACCGCGTCGGTGACCGGCTCGCCCAAGTAGGACTCCGCATCGCGCTTGAGTTTCTGCAGCACGCGGGCGCTGATCTCCTGAGGGGTGTACTTCTTACCGTCGATGTCGCCGGTCGTCCAGGTGGTGCCCATGTGGCGCTTGACCGACCGGATGGTGCGGTCTGAGTTGGTGACGGCCTGCCGCTTGGCGACCTCGCCGACGAGGACCTCGCCGTTCTTGGCGAACGCGACGATGGACGGGGTGGTCCGGGCGCCCTCGGCGTTGGCGATGACGGTCGGCTCGCCGCCTTCGAGAACGGACACGACCGAGTTCGTGGTGCCCAGGTCGATGCCTACTGCTCGTGACATGTGTGTTTTCCTCCAGCTTGGGATTGACGCTGAATCCAGTCTGCCTCCTCCCGGAGTCTGTTGTCAATAACCTTGAGCGACTTTGACTCAAGGTTATTGCTCTCTACCTGTCGGACCAACTCCTCGCCCTACGATCGAGCCGTGGTCTTCAAAGCAGTCGGCGACTCGCGCCCCTACCCCGAGCACAACCTGTCGTTCACCCAGTGGGCCGGCCTACCGCCACAGCAGGTCCGCCTCGACGAACTGATCACCACGCGGTCGAAACTCGACCTGCACAACCTGCTCAGCGACGACAGCACGTTCTACGGCGACCTGTTCGCGCATGTCGTGCGCTGGCGCGGTGACCTCTATCTGGAGGACGGCCTGCACCGGGCGCTGCGGGCTGCCCTGCAGCAACGGCCGGTCTTGCACGCCCGGGTGCTGGACCTCGACGCACAGGGCTGACCGCCCTCACTCCACAAGTGGGCGAAGAGCCCGCCGTTGCGCCCAGTTGTTGCGCCGCTCGACCCGTCAATACGGGATGAACCGGACAAAACGCCGCCATAACTGGGCAGATCACTCACTTCACGGCCGGATCCCGCCCACTTGTGGCGGCCGCGTATCCTTGACCACGGTGGCGTGTCCGAGCGGCCAAAGGAGCACGCCTCGAAAGCGTGTGTGGGGGCAACTCCACCGTGGGTTCGAATCCCACCGCCACCGCTGTGACGTGCAACGGCTCCGGGCTTGCCCCGGGGCCGTTGTGCGTCAGGTGGTGGCGCGGATTCGGGAGGACGAGGCCGCAGGCCGAGGACGGGTCCCACCGCCACCGCTGTGACGTGCAACGGCTCCGGGCTCGCCCCGGGGCCGTTGTGCGTCGGGGGGGTGGCGCGGATTCGAGGAGGAGCAACGCCCCGGCGTTGCGACGGGGTCCCACCGCCACCGCACCCTCACGGGCGTGCGCGAAAGACCCGGGCCCAATCGCTCACCGACGCAGCGATTCCAGCGCGACAGCAATCAGCCGGGTCACGGTCCGCAGTCCCCGAGAGAACTCACCCAAGATCTTGGACAGACACTGGTCCCGTTCACCGGGCGCACCAACCGACCGTTCCGGCCGCCTCGGCTCGACGCTACCGGCAGGGCTGGGTCCGGGTCAGGCAGACCGCACGATCAGTCGAACGATCGGGCGGTGAAGGAGATGACCAGTGCCACCGCGATCAGCACCGCGAAACCCACCCGCAGGGAGGAGAACTCGCCGATGAGACCGACCAGCGGGGCGCCTAGCACGAATCCGATGTAGTTGCCCACGTTCACGCGGGCCACTGCGATCCCGGTGTGGCCCGGGTCGTGGTGGGAGGCGGCAACGAAGGCCAAAGGCAGGACGGGGCTGATCCCGAGTCCGACCACACTGAAGCCCACGATGGCCACCAGTGGGCTTGGTTCCAGCGCCACGATGAGCAGACCGACCGCGGCGATCACCCCGCCGACCGTGATCAGCCACTGTGCCCCCCGGCGCCCCACGATCCGGTCGGCGAACACCCGACCGATGAGCATGAACAGCGCGTAGCCCGCATAAGCCAGTGCGGCCACAGACTCCGTGGCACCCAGAACGTCGGTCATATCGAGTGCCGACCAGTTCGACACCGAGGAGTCGATGATGAACGCGCAGACGACTGCGAAGCCGAAGACGAGCAGTGGCCGCCAGGGCACCGCCGCGGACGCCGCGAGCGGGTCCGGCGCGGCTTCGTCGGCCGCACCGCTGTGGACGAAACGCGTAGATGCCACCAGACCCACCGGCACCAGGACGACTGCCACCATCCCGAAAAAGGCCACCAGGGTCAGCGAGGTCGCCGCTGCCGCTGACGCCGCCAGCGCGCCAAGGATCGTGGCCAGACTCCACCACGCATGGAACGAAGCCATGACGCTGCGCTTCAGGAGCGCCTGCACACCGATGCCCTGCATATTCATGGTCGCGTCGACCGAGCCGAGCCCGAAGCCCATGAGGACCAGCGCCAGGAGCAGCCCGGGGTACGAGCGTCCCGTGACGGCGGCTCCAACGAGGACCAGCGAACCGCTGACGAGCAACGCGCACATGCGCAGCACGGCGGCGCTGTGGAAGCGGACTGCGAGCAGGCCGGCCACCACGCTGCCGACCCCCGCCACGATCGGCACCGCTGCGAGGATCAGCGCCAGTTCACCCTCTGACAGGTCGAAGGCCTCTTGGATCGCGGGGATTCGGGTGATCAGCGACGCGAAGGCGAAGCCCTGGCAGAAAAACGCGGTGCTCACCGCGACCCGTTGTGCGTTCATCGGCGCTCCCTGAAGAAGTCGGACAGCAGGGCCGAGCATTCGGCCTGCCGGACACCGCCGAGAACCTCGACGCTGTGATTGAGCCGGGGGTCACGAACGACGTCCCACAGGCCACCCACGGCCCCGGCCTTGTCGTCGAAAGCCCCGAAAACCAGTCGGTCGACCCGGGCAAGCACCAGCGCACCCGCGCACATGGTGCAGGGCTCGAGCGTCACCGCGAGCGTGCATCCGGACAGCCGCCAGTCGCCGAGTGCGGCGCCCGCCTGTCGCAGGGCCAGGATCTCGGCGTGTGCCGTCGGATCGTGCTCGGCTTCCCGCCGGTTCACCCCCAGACCGATGACCCGATCGTCCGGACCCACCACAACCGCCGCGATGGGCATCTCCAGCCCCGGCTCTTCAGCCAGCGCGAGTGCAAGCCCGACTGCGGCGTCCGGCGTCATTGACTGACGATGCCGAACAGCCGGTCCCCGGCGTCACCCAGACCCGGGACGATGAATCCGTGCTCGTTGAGTCGCTCGTCCACCGCCGCGGTCACCAGCGTCACTTGCATGCCATCGGCTTCCTTGTCCAGTCGCTCGATGCCTTCCGGGGCGGCAAGCAGGGTGACGATGGTGATGTCTGTCGCGCCCCGCGCCCAGAGGACATGTAGCGCATCCACCAGGCTGCCACCGGTCGCCAGCATCGGGTCGACCACATAGACCTGCCGGCCCGTCAGGTCCGCCGGCATCCGGTCGGCGTAGATCGTGGGCTGCAGGGTCTGCTCGTCGCGGATCATGCCCAGGAATCCGACCTCGGCGCTGGGCAGCAGCCGCACCATGCCCTCCATCATCCCCAGCCCGGCTCGCAGGATCGGGATGAGGACCGGCGGCGGCGTCGCGAGCGCCACACCGGACGCCTTGGTCAGCGGGGTGGCCACTTCGATCGGCACCACCCTGATCCCACGCGTCGCCTCGTAGGCCAGCAGCGTGACGAGTTCATCGGCCAGCCGCCGGAAGGTGGGGCTGTCCGTGGACTCGTCGCGCAGCATGGTGACCTTCTGGGCGATGAGAGGGTGATCGGCGACGATCGTGTGCATGATCGAATCGTGGCACACTCGCGCGGCCACCACTGTCACTCCTGACTGAACAACCGGTCGAGGCGCGCG
>DAOMFH010000187.1:0-4841 GCA_035429705.1 Actinomycetota bacterium | reverse complement strand
GAGTTCCCGGACCCCGCGGAGATGATCGCCGATGGGCTGGCCGGGGCCGAGACCCAACTGGCCCGGCTGCCCAGCAGACTGCGCCGTGGCATCTACGGACTGCCTCCCGGACTCGACGAGTACGAACCGCTGCAGCGACTGGCCGTTCCCCCGGCCGACTGATCCGCGCGCCGCACATCCCTCCAACCGGTGCTGCGTGCCTCTAGGCTGTCCGGCGAGGGAAGGGGTGCCAGTGGCAGACCAGGAGTCCAAGGGCAGGCAGGAGCGGCGCCGTGCGGGCCGCGAGGTCCGGGCCAGCGTGCCGTTGGAGGCGCTGGGGCGCTGGCAGGCACCTGCGGATCGACGGGATCCGGTGGCTGTCCTGACCCAGCAGGACGTCTCCCGGGTGCCCGACCTCGTCCCGGTCCGGCACGCGCGGATGCTGTCCTCTGAGTTCGCGTTCTACCGCGGAGCCGCTGCGGTCATGGCCAGCGACTTGTCCTACAGCCCGCACACGCACCTGACGGTCCAGTTGGCCGGGGATGCCCACCTGGTGAACTTCGGCGGCTATGCAACGCCCGAGCGGGCGTTCGTGTTCGATCTCAACGACTTCGACGAGACCCTGCCGGGTCCATTCGAGTGGGACCTGAAACGACTGGTCGCCAGTTTCGCGGTCGCCGGGCGGGCCAACGGCTTCGACGAGGCCACCCGGGCCCGGATCCTAGGATGTGTGGTGCGCACGTACCGGGAAAGCGTCGAGCAGTTCTCGAGGATGGCCCGCCTCGACGTCTGGTACGCACGGCTGACGATCGAGGACATCGAGAGTCGCTGGAGCGACCAGGTGAACAAGCAGTACCGGAAGGCGTTCGAGAAGGCCGCTGCCCGGGCCCGGACGAAGACCAGCGCCCGGGCACTGGAGAAACTCACCACCACCGACGAGCGCGGGAACGTCACTTTCGACAGCAACCCCCCGTTCCTGGTGCCGTTCCACGAGATGGTGGGCGCGGATGAGCGGTCGGAGTATCTGCGGGCGACCCAGGCGGCGCTCGTGGCCTACCGCCGCACGCTGGCCTCGGACCGCCGGGTACTGCTGTCGGGCTACCGACTGGTCGACCTGGCCCGCAAGGTCGTCGGGGTCGGCAGTGTGGGCACCAGATGCTGGGTGATGCTCGTGATGGCCGACCAGGACGAGAGCGATGTGCTGATGCTGCAGGTCAAGCAGGCGCAGGCCTCCGTGCTCGAGCCCTACCTGGGCCGGTCCCGTACCGCCCACCACGGACAGCGGGTGGTCGAGGGTCAGCGGGTCATGCAGGCGGCCAGCGACATCATGCTCGGGTACACGCACCTGCACACCGCGGGCGAGAATGTGGACTTCTACGTGCGGCAGATGTGGGACTGGAAGGAGTCGGCGGACGTCGCCGGAATGGACGACAAGGCGCTGGAGGTCTACGCGCACATGTGCGGATGGACGCTGGCCCGGGCCCACTGCCGATCCGGCGACCGGGTCGCGCTGGCCGGCTATCTGGGCAGTAGCGACGCCCTGGACACCGCACTGACCGGATTCGCGGAGGCGTACGCGGACCAGAATGCCCGCGACTTCGCAAGTTTGCAGCAGGCCGCGTCGGCGGGTCGCATCGAGGTCGCCGCCTCCGGGTGGTAGGAAGCAGGTGTCCACTCAGGGAGGTACCCCATGTCCGACATCGATCCCGAGGTCCGCGAAGCGGCCGGAGCGCTCAGCCGGATGTGGTGGCTGAGCCTGGTCACCGGCATCGCGTGGTTCTTCATCGCTCTTGTCATCCTGCAGATGAACGCGGCCTCGCTGGCGACCGTCGGGGTGATCGTCGGCGCGATGTTCCTGTTCGCCGGACTGCAGCAGTTCGTGATCTCGACTGTGGTCCAAGGGTGGAAGTGGTTGTACATCCTGTTCGGGGTGCTGTTCGTGCTGGCCGGCGTATGGGCCCTGTTCAACCCCGGCGCCACGACCGCCGCGCTGGCCGACTCCCTGGGCTTCCTGTTCCTGCTGGTGGCGATCTTCTGGGTGATCGAGGCGTTCGCGACCCGCGGTCACAACGACCTGTGGTGGCTGGGCCTGATCTCGGGGCTGATCATGTTCGTGCTGGCGTTCTGGGTGGCCGGGCAGTTCCTCTTCGAGCGGGTCTACATCCTGCTGGTCTTCGCCGGGGTCTGGGCGATGCTGCAGGGCGTGACCGACGTGATCCGCGCTTTCCAGCTCAAGCGACTGGGCAAGCTCGTCGCATCCTGAGCGTTCGGCCCGTACCGGTCAGCCCCGGTGTGCCCAGGCGACCATGCCCTCGATGTTCTGCTTGAGCACCTCGCTGGCCGTGACGTCCGCGCCCTTGGTCATCGCCATGTACTTCAGCGTTCCCACGTCGCTTCTCAGCGGGGCTGATGACAGGGCGTAGCCGACCGCGTCGTCGGCCAATAGCCAGGCGCCGAGGTTGTAGGCGGTGCGCGCACCCCGCTTCTTGTCCAGGGCGGCGGTCGCATCGTTGTCCTGATCCCAGGCGACGATCCGGTAGCCGTCGCGGTCGCCGTAGTCGGTCAGGTGGATCTGCACCTGGATGCGGCCGATGAGCGGCAGGTTCATGTGCTGCACGTAGGTGACGTCGGAGTCGGAACGCTGCTCGATGATCTCGATGTCCTCCACGTACCGGACGTTGTCGGTGTAGCCGGCGACGTCGAGGATGTGCGCGACCATGGCCTCCACGTCCGTGTCCGGCCGCGGCAGCATGCCCACGGCCTCGGCCGTCGGCCGGTTCTCGAACCGCCACGAGACATGGCTGAAACGGTCGGGCTTCAGGCGTCCGAGGTGTGCCGCCACCCGGTCGAGGAACTCGTCTGCACTCACGCGAGCCAGTGTGTCATGGCAAGCCGGGCCGCAGCGCCCCCTGACCGGTTGGTTAAGTCGCTTGCGGCGGGCGGGACAATCGAGACATGGCCGTTTCCACCGCCAACGCCACGCTGCGCCTGTTCTGGGACGCGGCGGGGGTGACCCCTGGGCGGCGCGCGGTGGCCATCCTGGGTCCGGCGTTCGCGGTCGGTGTCGGGCAGTTCCTCGGCCCGTACGCCATCTCCGTGCTGCTCACCCGGATCCAGACCGGTGACGTGACCTGGCAGAACAGCTGGCCGCTCGTGGTGGCGTATTTGCTCAGCCAGGTGATCGGTATGGTGCTCGGCTGGCGGGTGGTCCTCTGGGCGACCTGGACCATGGAGGTGCGCGGGATGCAGTTGCTGTTCCAGCGCGTCTTCGACCATCTGACCGAGCAGAGCGTGGGATTCCACGCCAACCGGTTCAGCGGCTCACTGGTGTCGCAGACGAACAAGCTGCTCGGCGCCTTCGAGACCTTCTGGGACACCATCGTCTGGGCGCTGGCGCCCATCGTCACCGGGATTCTGGTGGCCACAGTGGTGCTGGCGTTCGTGATGTGGCCCTACGCGGTGTTCCTGTTCACGATGTCCATGCTGTTCATCGCACTGGTCTTCTTCGCGACCCGCCGGATCAAGGACCTGACCGTGGCCGAGGCGGCCGCCGCCAACCGCATGACCGGCTTCCTCGCCGACGTCATGACCAACATCGCCGCGGTCAAGGCGCAGGGCGCCGAACCCGACGAGCGGGAGGCGGCCGGCGAGGTGGCCGAGATCCGGACCGCGCGGGATCTGGACCTGATGCGCGCCTTCCTGAAGTTCAGCGCGGGCTACGCCTCGGTGATCTCGGTCATCAACACGGGGGCCGTGGTCGTGGCGGTGCTGGCCGCCGAGCAGCACGTGGTCGACATCGGGTCGATCTACCTCGCAGTCACCTACACACTGACCGTGACCGGTCAGCTGTGGTCGATCAACGAGGTCATCCGCAACTACAACAAGGTCATCGGCGACGCCCACGAGATGGTGGAGATCCTCAACCTGCCCGCAGCGGTGCGTGACCGCGACCACACCCCGCTGGTCGTCCGGCACGGTGCGATCTCGTTCCGGGACGTAACGTTCGGGCACGAGGGACAGCACGACCGGCCGCTGTTCGAGCACTTCGACCTGGAGGTGGTGCCGGGTGAGAAGGTCGGCCTGGTCGGTCAGTCCGGCAGCGGCAAGACGACCCTGACCCGGTTGCTGCTGCGCTTCGCCGACCTGCAGTCCGGGCAGATCCTCATCGACGGCCAGGACATCGCCGGGATCACCCAGCGCAGTCTGCGCCAGCAGATCTCCTACGTGCCGCAGGAGCCGCTGTTGTTCCACCGCTCCCTGCGGGAGAACATCGCGTACGGCCGTCCGGGAGCCACCGAGGCGCAGGTGCGCGACGCCGCCACCCGCGCATATGCGCTGGAGTTCATCGAGTCCCTGCCCGACGGGTTCGACACCCTGGTGGGGGAGCGCGGGGTGAAGCTCTCAGGAGGTCAGCGCCAGCGCATCGCCATCGCCCGGGCGATCCTCAAGGACGCCCGCATCCTGGTGCTGGACGAGGCCACCAGTGCGCTGGACAGCGAGAGCGAGGTGCACATCCAGCGGGCGCTCACCCAGGCCATGGCCGGACGGACGACGATCGTGATCGCCCACCGGTTGTCCACCATCCAGGCGATGGACCGGATCCTGGTGATGGACTCCGGCCGGATCATCGAGCAGGGCAGCCACGCACAGTTGCTGGCCGGCGACGGGGTCTACGCGGCGCTGTGGGCCCACCAGTCCGGCGGCTTCCTGACCGGGGTGTAGAGCCGTACTGCGACTGGCTCTGCTGGACGACCCCCGTCCCAACGGTCTGCACACGCCCGCCAGCGGCAGATGACCCGTTTCCGCCCAGATGACCCGTTTCCGCCCAGATGACCAGCTACAGCGGGACAGTGGCGCGGCAA
>DAOMFH010000186.1:2820-4853 GCA_035429705.1 Actinomycetota bacterium | reverse complement strand
AGTTGGATCGCATGCTGTTCACTGCCACCCGCTACCCGCACGACTACGGCTTCGTGGACAACACCCTGGGCGAGGACGGCGACCCGCTGGACGCCCTGGTGCTGGTCGCCGAGCCCACCTTCCCCGGATGCCTGATCCGGTGCCGCACGATCGGCATGTTCCGGATGACAGATGAGGCCGGCGGGGACGACAAGCTGATCTGCGTGCCGGTCGGCGACCCCCGGCTGGAGCACATCCGCGACATCTACCACATGGCCGAGTTCGACCGGCTCGAGGTGCAGCACTTCTTCGAGGTGTACAAGGACCTCGAGCCCGGCAAGTCCGTCGAGGGGGCAACCTGGGAGGGCCGGGAGGCCGCCCAGAAGGAGGTCCTGGCCTCGCAGAGGCGGTTCCAGGAGATCGGCCACGGAATCGCGTCGGGTCCATCCCTCCTGCCGCCCGAGCCCGACGACGCGGAGTAGTCGTCCGGGCGACGGCTCAGTGCGTGGCCGACAGGTCCCGCACGCCGGCCCCGCGGCCCAGGTTCTGCAGTACTCCCAGCACGATCAGCAACTGACCGGCGATGTAGGTCGGCATGATCAGCATGCCGGCCGCCGCCGGCAGCACATCGGTGAGTTCGGTCAATGCGATGAGACTGTCGGAGAGCACGAACAGGATCGCACCCACCGCGGTGCGGGGCGCGATGCCGGTGGCCAGCACAGCCATAGTGACCAGCGCGGCGGTGTACAGGGCCACCGGCGCGGCCAGCACGCCGAGCCCGGGTAGCAGCACCAGGTACAGAGCGAGCCCGTAGGCGGCGTACGGCAGCACCAGCCACGGGCGGGTGCGCAGCGGGCCGAGTCCGGCGTAAGGCCGGAAACCCACGATGTAACAGACCTGAGCAGCGAGGAAGCTGAGCAGCCCCAGCGCGAAGAACGCCTCGCCGTCCAGCATCAACAGAATGTCCCCGACCCACGCACAGACGAGGGCGGCCTTCACCAGGCTGACCAGGCGATGCTTGAGGCCGTCCAGGCTCGCCACGAAGTAGGCCAGCAGTAGCGGCATGAGCAGGGGTTTGGACGCGTAGTGCAACGCGGCCGAGTCGATCAGGACTCCCAGGACGTCCACAGCGGACACCGCCAGGTAGGCGATCAGCCAGCCGGTGGCCATCCGCCGCGTGAACATGGACACAGTCTGACAGGTCGGCCCCGCCGCGCGGTTAGACTCAGCCAGCGTGGCGGACAGCAGACGGGTCGATGGCGACAGACGGGTCGGTGACGACAGCCGGATCGCCGTTCGCACCAACCGGATCGGGCTGTCGAGCATCCACGCCCGGGCACCCGTCGTGGGCGGGCTGGTCTCGGCCGGCCGCTTGCAGTTCACCGTCCGGATCGCCGAGGTGGCCACCGGCAACCCACTGCTGGACCCGGAACTGCACGCGCTCATCCATCGGATCACCGACGGGACCCTCGACTTCACCGGTCAGCGGGACGGGGAGGCCTTCGCCGGGTGGGCGAGGGCCGGTGAGATCAGCGTCCCCCTGTCCCTTCGCGCCACAGCGTCCGGCGCGGATCTGCTGCAGATCACCGGATCGTCCACCTTTGCCGACGTGCACACGCCGCTGCCGGGACTCAGTCATGTCCCGCACCTCGAGGTGGACATCGAGGGCCACCTCCACTTGACCTGAGCCCTACGCGTACATCACGACGGTCTGTTCGCTGTAGGCGACCGGCACGCCCTCGCGCACGAGCATCCCGGTCACCGTCGACAGGGAACCGCTGCGCCAGGGCGCCTCACAGCGGAACCACGACCACTGCCGCCCCTGCGCGGAGTCGACGTCGGCGTGGAACTGCACGTGCCACCGCACGCTGCTGGCGGCCACGGGCCGGTCCACCAGCGCCAGGACCGGGGGCGGCCACGCATCCATATGGGTCATCAGCGCGGCCGGACCGCGAGCCGGGCCCAGGTTGCGCACGTAGCCACCGCCGACCGCGTGTTCTGCGCCCGACATGGGGAAGTCGCCCTCCCCGAACCGGACCTCCAGATTGCGCAGG
>DAOMFH010000186.1:0-2720 GCA_035429705.1 Actinomycetota bacterium | reverse complement strand
GGTGCGGCCCTGACTCCATCCGGGCGGGACCACACCGGTCCAATCGTCACCGTCCAGGGTCAACTGCAGCGCCGCCTCGAGATCCGCCATTGCCCGAGTCTGGCAGTCACGGCAGACCGGGCGAACCACGGGCGGGGCCGCGAGCAGCGCGGTGAGTTCGTGCGCTTGCCTAGAGTCAGGAGATGGCCGCTCCATGGAAAGGGCACTGATCATGACCAGCATCGAGGTCCCGTCGTCTGCAGCGGAGGTACAGGCGTTCTTCGGCACGTCCCGCCCCAGTCGTCGCAAGTGGCGTGCGCTGGGACGCAAGATCCGCAAGGACGTCCCGCACGAGTCGCTGGCCGAACTGCCTTCGGAGAGGGGCGATGCGCTCGCGCTACTGGCCCGTCAGGAGCGGGACCGGGTGCCGTCGCTGATCTCGCTGCGACGCGAACGCATGTCCGCCAACCAGTTCGCCTTCCTGCGCGGCGCCGCCCTGGTCATGGCCGACGACCTGAGCCGCACGCCGCAATCGGGCATCACCGTGCAACTGTGCGGGGATGCGCACGTGGCCAACTTCGGACTGTTCGCATCGCCGGAGCGCTCACTGGTGTTCGACCTGAACGACTTCGACGAAACCCTGCCTGGTCCGTTCGAATGGGATGTGAAGCGCATGGCCGCCAGCCTCGTCGCCGCCGGTCAGGTCAACAGCCATAAGGACAAGCAGTCCCGCAAGGCCGCGCGCGCGGCGGTCCGCACCTACCGGGAGACCATGCAGGTGCTGTGCCGGATGCCGACGCTGGACGTCTGGTACGCCGCCTTGAGTTTCGACGACCTGCTGGCCGCGGTACGCAAGACGCCACTGGGCAAGTCGGTGGCGGCCGCGGGACGCAAAGCCGGCAAACGCACCGGGGACAGCGCGGTGGCCAAACTGACCGAGGTGGTCGACGGTGCCCGCCGGTTCCTCCCCGATCCGCCGCTGTTGGTCCCGGTGCCCGACGAGGACCGCGACCAGGTGCAAGGTGATCTGGCGGAGATCTACGCGCAGTACCTGGCGACTCTGGCGCCCGACCGGATAGCACTGCTGCTCCGGTACTCCTTCGCCGACCTCGCGCACAAGGTCGTGGGCGTGGGCAGCGTGGGGACGCTGGCCGCGGTCGTACTCCTCGAGTCCGGCGACAAGGAACCGCTGATCCTGCAGGTCAAGCAGGCGACCCAATCCGTGCTGGAGCCCTACCTCGCACCGAGTCAGTTCAGCGAAGCCGGCAAGCGGGTGGTGGTCGGTCAACGCGTCCTGCAGACGGTCGGCGATCCCTTCCTCGGCTGGTGTCACAGCTTCGGTGAGCAGCCCTTCGACTTCTATGTGCGACAACTGCGCGACATGAAGGGTTCCATCGACACTGCCGGACTGACCCCCGATGCACTGCAGGTGTACGCGCAGGTCTGCGGGGCAGTCCTGGCCCGCGCCCACGCCCGCGGCGGCAGCGCGGCCCTGATCGCCGGATACCTCGGCGACGACGAGACCTTCGACGATGCGATCACGGACTTCGCCACCGGGTACGCGAGCCTCAACGAGCATGACCTGGCGAGCCTGCGGGCGGCGATGGTCTGAGGGTTCTCCGGATTCGTGGGGCGGTCCGGGCTGTTTCGGGCTGTGCCTTCGCGGGGCCCCCATCCATGCAGTCGCGAACCAACCGGCAACCATGCATCACTCGCGGGCGGTGGCGCGACCCCCTGCCCCCCATGGACACCGCGGCCACCCCGACCACCGCCGCACCCCGCCATCCGGAGCACCGAGTTGACCCGGTCGACGCCTCGCAGACCAGCACGGTCCCGGGTACGCAATTGCGGGAATACCCCCAGCGCGTATGGTGTTGTGCGACGTGGAGGAAACCGTATGCAGCGCGACGAGGACACCAAGCGGGCGCAGATCAACAGACTGCGCCGCATCGAGGGTCAGGTGCGGGGTCTGCAGCGCCTCATCGAGTCCGACGATGACTGCGTCGACGTCCTGACGCAAGTCTCGGCCACCACCCGAGCACTGGAGTCGTTCGCGATCCAGTTGGTCGAGCAGCACCTGCAGGCCTGCGTGCAGGAGGCCAGCCGGGACGGCGCGGACCCCGAGGCCAAGGTGATGGAGATTTCGGCGGCGATTGCCAGATTGGTGAGGTCATGAGTCAGGTTGTGAAGGTGCGGGGGATGACGTGCGGGCACTGCGTGAACGCGGTGCGCGAGGAGTTCGCGGCGCTGCCCGGCGTGAGCAAGGTCGAGGTCGACCTGGTCGCGGACGGGGTTTCGACCGTGGTGGTGGAGGCTGAGAACGCCCTCAGCGACGAGCAGGTGCGTACCGCCCTCAGCGAGGCCGGCGGCTACCAGCTGGTCTGACCGTACCGATCCTCGTCCGGCGGGCGCAGTCGCCGGCCCACGGCGCGGTTACAGTGAAAGCGTGTCCTCGTCACTGGTCTTCATCCACGGGCGGTTCGCCGACAGCGGGGACTGGGTGGGTTCGATCAACACCGGACTGGCCTCCGCGGGCCGCCCGCAACTGCCCGCGGAGATGGACGTCGTCGGGGTCGACTACTCCGACGTGCTGCACGACGTTCTGGCATCGATGCCCGAGCGGGAGATCGAGGCGACCGAACCCTCCCCTCACTTCAGCCGTCACCAACGCATGGTCCGGCTGTCCATGCATCCCTACACCCGGCGGCCGACCAGCCCGTACGACTTCGTCCCCAAGGAGT
>DAOMFH010000185.1:0-4879 GCA_035429705.1 Actinomycetota bacterium | reverse complement strand
GCCGGGGCGGTCGTGTGGTGGTTCATGGGAGCGGTGCTGTCCGGGTGGCTGCTGAGTCGTTCCCGGGCGCAGCCGCCCGAGGACCCGGCCTGACGGCAACCGCTCTGATCCGGCCGGTGGGGCCATGCGACGATCGGACCATGGAGCGCAGCGGATCGCAGCGGTGGCTGCAGCGGGCACAGGCGGTCACCCCGGGTGGGGTGAACTCGCCGGTCCGGGCCTTCCGGGCGGTGGGCGGCCACCCGGTCTTCTTCGTCAGCGGCAAGGGGCCCTACGTCACCGACGTGGACGGCAACACCTATGTCGACTTGGTCGGGCAATGGGGTCCGGCGCTGCTCGGACATGCCCACCCGTCCGTCGTGGCGGCGGTCCAGCAGACGGCCGCAGCGGGCCTCGGATTCGGCGCCCCGCACCCGAACGAGGTGGAACTCGCGGAGTTGATCACCGAACGGGTGGCGCCGGTCGAGCAGGTCCGCCTGGTCAACTCCGGGACCGAGGCCACCATGAGCGCGATCCGGGTCGCGCGGGGGTTCACCGGCCGCGACACCATCATCAAGTTCGCCGGCTGCTACCACGGCCACTCCGATGCGCTGCTGGCCGCCGCGGGCAGCGGGGTGGCCACGCTGGGCTTGCCGGACAGCGCCGGGGTCACCGCTGGGCAGACCGCTGCCACCCTGGTCCTGCCGTACAACGACCTGGCGGTCGTGGCCGAGGCCATGCGGCAACACCAGGTGGCAGCCGTGATCACCGAGGCGGTGCCGGCCAACATGGGCGTGGTGCCCCCGGAGCCGGGCTTCAACCAGGGGCTGGCGGACCTGTGCCGGGCGCACGGCGCGCTGCTGATCAGCGATGAGGTAATGACCGGGTTCCGGGTGTCGCCGGCCGGCTGGTACGGCATCGAGGAGGTGGCGGCGGACCTGTTCACCTTCGGCAAGGTCATCGGCGGCGGGCTGCCGGTGGCCGCATTCGGGGGGCGCGCTGACGTGATGGCGATGCTCGCGCCGCTCGGCCCGGTGTACCAGGCCGGGACACTGTCGGGGAATCCGGTGGCCACGGCCGCCGGGCTGGCCACCCTGCGCCACGCCGACTACCCGGCCGTGGACGCGGCGGCACGGGAAGTCATCAATCTGACGGCCGCAGCTCTGCACCAGGCGGGGGTCACCCACACCGTGCAACGGGCGGGCAGTCTGTTCAGCGTGTTCTTCCGGGCCGAACCGGTCAAGGACTACGACCAGGCCCAACAGCAGGACACCGGTGCCTTCGCGGCGTTCCATGCGGCGATGCTGGCCGGCGGGGTCAGCCTGCCGCCCTCGGCCTTCGAGGCCTGGTTCGTCAGCAGTGCGCACGACGCACAGGCGCTGGAGACCGTCGAGCGGGCGCTTCCCGCCGCGGCCGAGGCGGCCGCCCGCGCCCAGGAGGAACCGGCATGACCGAGCGCACCACCGTGCACCTGCTCCGGCACGGTGAGGTGTACAACCCGGACAAGATCCTCTACGGCCGGCTGCCCGGCTACCACCTGTCGGAGGTGGGCCGGCAGATGGCGGATCTGGCCGCCGAGGCTCTGGCCGCCCGCGACGTGGTGGAGGTCCGATCCTCCCCGCTGGAGCGCGCCCAGGAGACGGCCGCACCGATCGCCGGTCAGTTGGGTGTGGATCCGGTGATCGACGAGCGGATCATCGAGGCGGACAACGTCTTCGAGGGGCAGCGGGTGTCCGTCGGGGACGGCGTCCTTCGGCAGCCGCGGGCCTGGCGCCACCTGTGGAATCCCATCCGGCCGTCCTGGGGGGAGCCCTACGTGGATGTCGCCGCCCGGATGAGGGCCGCGGTCACCGCCGCGAAGCGCAGTGCCCGCGGGCACGAGGCGGTGCTGGTGAGTCACCAGTTGCCGGTCTGGATCTCCCGGCTGGACGCCGAGGGAAGGCGCTTCGTGCACGACCCGCGCCGGCGCCAGTGCAACCTGGCCTCGGTCACGTCCCTGACCTTCGAGGACGACCGCCTGGTCAGCGTGGTGTACACGGAACCGGCCGCCGCGCTGTACCCGATCTCCACCAAGGGGGTCGGCGCCTAGGTGGCCAGACATGTCGCACTGCTGGCGGTGATCGCCACGATGCTCGCACTCACCGGCTGTTCGCGCGACGCCGCCGAGGTCGGACAGACCTCCGGCTACGTCGCGGGGGACGGCACGTCGGTGATTCTGCCGGTCGATCAGCGTGCGCCCGCACCGGTGCTGACGGGCACCGACCTCAACGGCGAGCCGGTGGACACGTCCACCTGGCTGGGGCAGCCCGCAGTGATCAACGTATGGGCGTCCTGGTGCGCGCCATGTCGCGCCGAGGCGCCGGAACTGGTCGCGGTCGCCAAGCAGAACCCCGACGTCCAGTTCCTGGGTCTGGACACCCGGGACTCCGAGGCCGCGGCCCGGGCGTTCGTGTCCAAGTTCGGTATCACGTATCCGAACCTGTCCGACCCCAACGGGCAGCTTGTCCTGCAGTTCTCCGACAGCCTGCCCCCGCAGTCGATCCCCTCCACCCTGCTGATCGACAGCCAGGGCAGGGTGGCCGGACGGTTCCTCGGCGCCGTGCAGGCCTCCGAACTCGACACCGCCCTGCAGGAACTGGCCGCCGAGTCCGCCAGCCCCGCGGCCGACCCGGGCGCCTCCCCGTGAGTGTCGCGGAAACGGTGACCGGGGGATCCCTGCTCCTGGCGATCCCGCTGGCCCTGCTCGCCGGCTTCGTGTCGTTCGCCTCCCCGTGCGTGCTGCCGTTGGTCCCCGGCTACGTGGGGGTGGTCACCGGGGTGACCGGCGCCGAACTCGAGGAACAGGTGACCCCCCGCAACAGCCGGATCCTGGCCGGGGTCGGGCTGTTCATCCTCGGCTTCTCGGTGGTGTTCATCTCCTACGGCGCATTGCTCGGTTTCGCCGGTGAGGTGCTGCTGCAGTACCAGGAACCCATCCAGCGGGTCCTCGGGGTGGTCATCATCGTCCTCGGGATCGGATTCATGGGGGCGTTCCCCTGGCTGCAGCGGGAGGTGCGCTGGCACGTCTCCCCGAACATGGGCATCTGGACCGCACCGGTGCTGGGCGTGCTGTTCGGCCTGGGGTGGACGCCCTGCATCGGACCGACGCTGGCCGCCGTGCAGGCCTTGGTCTTCTCGGAGGGTTCCGCGTTGCGCGGTGCGCTGCTGTCGCTGGCCTACTGCATCGGGCTGGGCGTGCCGTTCCTGATCATCGCGCTGGCCTTCCGGCGCATGGCCGGGGCGGTCAAGTGGCTGCGCAGGCACTCCCTGTGGGTGCTCCGGTTCGGCGGGGCCACGCTGATCGTGATCGGACTGCTGCTGGTGACCGGGCTGTGGAACGAGATCTCCGTGTGGCTGCGCGTGTGGGCCGGGAACTTCCAGGTGGGACTGTGACCACGACCCTGGACCGGCCCCGTAGCAGCGGCCCCCGGCTCGGCCCGGTGGGCTGGCTGCGCTGGGGCTGGCGCACGCTCACCAGCATGCGCACCGCGCTGATCCTGCTGTTCCTGCTGGCGCTGGCCAGCATCCCGGGTTCGATCTTCCCGCAGCGCGGCACGGATGCGGCCAAGGTCGACGACTGGATCGCCGCGAACCCCAGCACCGGGCCCTGGCTGGACCGGCTCGGGATGTTCGACGTCTTCGCCGCCCCCTGGTTCGCGGCGGTCTACCTGCTGCTGTGCATCTCGCTGCTCGGCTGCATCGTGCCGCGCACGGCCGACTTCGCCCGGACCGCCCGGACAGCGCCACCCCGGGCCCCCTCCCGGCTGGCCCGGATGCCCGCATACACGCAGGTGCCCGCGCACGCCGGTGCCCTGGACGTTGCCGAGGACTACCTGCGTTCGCGTCGCTGGCGGGTGCGCCGGGACCCCGACGCGATCTCGGCCGAGAAGGGCTACCTGCACGAGGTGGGCAACCTGTTGTTCCACCTGTGCTTCATCCTGCTGCTGCTGGCGGTGGCCGTCGGCGGGCTGTTCGGCTGGTCGGCGAGGGTCATCGTCATCGAGGGCAAGGGTTTCACCGGCTCCCTGACCCAGTTCGACTCTTTCCGCAAAGGCCGGTTGGTCGAACCCGAGCAGATAGCACCGTTCTCCGTGCTGCTCAGCGACTTCACCGCGACGTTCCAGGAGACCGGCCAGCAACGCGGGGCCCCCCGGCAGTTCGAGGCGACCGCGCAGGTGAGCGACCGGCCGGGTTCCCCGCAGGTGCAGCGCACCTTCAGCGTCAACTCCCCCCTGACGCTACCCGGGGTCAAGGTGTTCCTCACCGGACATGGCTACGCGCCGGAGATCCGGGTGACCGCCCCCGATGGGACGGTGACCTTCGACGACCCGGTGGTGTTCCTCCCGCGGGACGGGAACCTGACCTCGGCGGGAGTGGTCAAACTGCCGGATGTGCGACCTGGATTCGCGCTGACCGGTCTGTTCCTGCCCACCGCGACGATCGATCCGGTGCGCGGACCGGTGTCGACCTTCCCGGCGGCGAACGACCCGCGCCTGTTCCTCGCCGCGTTCACCGGGGATGTGCCGACCGGGGGCAACGTGTATCAGTTGGACACCAGTGGACTGGAGCGCATCGGCACGAAGTCGCTGCGCCCGGGTGAGTCCTGGAAACTGCCCGACGGGACGATCGTCGAGTTCGTCGGACTGCGGGACTTCGCGAACCTCTCGCTGTCCCACGATCCGGGCCGCTGGTTGGCGCTGGTGGCCGCCGGCCTGGTGATCCTCGGCGTGAGCATGTCGCTGCTGCTGGCGCGGCGCAGGGTCTGGATCCGGATGTCGGGTCCGGAGGGTACAGTTGCCGAGATAGCCGGGCTGAGCAAGTCCGGCGGCGGGCGGGTCCACGACGATGTCCGCGAGATCAG
>DAOMFH010000184.1:0-4893 GCA_035429705.1 Actinomycetota bacterium | reverse complement strand
CTTAGGCTCACGAATCGGGGATGTCCTGAGGAGGATTCGCATGAGGAAGACCCGCACCGCGATCGGACTGGGTGCCGTGACCGCCATCGCCGGAGGTTCCCTGCTGATGGGAGCCGGAGCCGCGAACGCCGCCAGTGACCCCGACTTCCGGAAGGTCAGTGCTCCGCAGACCGTCACGGCCGGACAGATGTTCCGGCTCAAGTGTCAGATGAAGCGCAACGTCGACTGGAGCGGAGCCCAGGCGTCATTGCTGGGCAAGCGGGTCGCGGTCAACGCCAAGCGTCCGGTCTCGGCCAGCGGCAACTGCGGTATGCGCGTGGTGCTCACGGTCGTCGGCACGCAGAAGATCCGCGTGGTGGTCACGCAGAACCTCGGTGCCGTCGAGTCGAAGTGGCTGAGGATCAAGGTCCTTCCGGCCTGACGGACCTTGTCGTGCCGGATCCTAGACAAGGGTAGATTTCTGTAGACTTCCGCAATGGATCCGGTGCGCAACCCGTACACGCCCGGCGCTGGTGCGCGGCCCTTCGAACTGGTCGGCCGGGAGGGTCTCCTCGGGGCGTACGACGTGGCCCTCGAGCGGGCGCAGATCCGGATGGCCGTGCAGAGCAAGATTCTGTACGGGCTGCGTGGGGTCGGCAAGACGGTCCTCCTGCAGGAGTTCGTCTCCCGTGCCCGCCGGCACAAGTGGCTCGTCATCGAACTCGAGGCGCTGGCCGGGGAACCGCTGGTTCCCGCTTTGACCAGGGAGTTGTTCCGCGAACTGCGCAACGCGGGCCGGACCTGGTCCGGTGACGCGCTGCAGTGGGTGCGCAGGGTGTTCAAGGCGTTCAGCATCCGGGCCGATCCAGGGACGGGTTCCTACTCGTTCGAGGTGGACATCGAACCTGCCCGCGGCTACGCCGACAGCGGCGATCTGGACCGGGATCTGCACGAGATGCTCGCGGAACTGGCCGGGCTGGCCGGTCACCATGGAGTCGGCCTGCTGCTGGCCGTGGATGAACTGCAGGAGGTGGAGCGCGCCACGTTGTCTGCGCTGAACGCGACGGTTCACCGCCTGGGCCAGGGCGAGGAGCCTGCGCCTTTCCTGTTCGCCGGAGCCGGACTGCCGTCGCTGCGCCGGATTCTGCCGGAGGCCACTTCCTACGCCGAGCGGCTCTACGAGTACTGGCACGTCGATCGGCTCGATGATGCCGCCATCCGCGACGCGCTGACCGGCCCGGCCGCGGCCCAGGGCGTGGGCTGGGAGCCCCGCGCGCTCGACGCCGCGGTCCGGTTCAGTGGGGGCTACCCCTACTTCGTGCAAGTCCTCGGCCGCCGGGCTTGGGACGTGGCGGTGGGGCCGGTGATCACCGGCGCCGACCTGCGCGATGCGATGGCCGACGCCCGGCAGGACCTCGACGCCGGACTTTACGCCGCGCGCTGGCAGCGGGCGACCCGGGCCGAGCAGCGCTTCATGCGCGCCATGGCCGGGCTTGCCGAGGACGGCCCGGTCAGGATGTCCGACCTGGTGGAGGCGCTGGGCAAGTCCCGGCCGTCGCAGTTGTCACCGATCCGCGCTCAGCTGATCAGTAAGGGGCTGGTCTACGCCCCCGATCGGGGGGAGGTCGCCTTCACGGTCCCGGGGATGGGGGACTTCGCGGCGCGTCAGGTGGTCGACTAGTCCGAGGGTGCGGCTGGTCGGGGCGGTTCCGCCGGGTCCCCACGCCTTCATCCCACCCGTGATCGCGCGCCGCGATGGGGGTGCCCGGGGCCGGCCGTGGGTGGGATCCAGCGCTTGCTGGGTCCCAGGGGGACGGTCGCGAACCGTGACTCTTGCCGCGACTGGCGGTCAGCATCGGGACACGCTGCCGCGGAGTGTGCGGCGGCCGGCGAATGTCAGACGGCTGCGACCGTCAAGGTGATCGGCACGGCTTTGAGGGCCTGGCTCACGGGACAGTTCAGTTTGGCGTCCTCGGCGGCCGCGGCGAACCCCTCGGCGTCGAGGCCGGGTACGTCGCCCCGGACGTGGATGCGGATTCCGGTGATTCCCGTGCCCGGCTGGAAGTCGACCTCCGCCCTCGTCTGGAGTTGCGCAGCAGCGGTGCCCTGCTTGGCCAGGATGTTGGACAGTGCCATCGAGAAGCACGCGGAGTGTGCGGCCGCGATGAGTTCCTCCGGGCTGGTGACCCCATCGGGCTCTCCGGAACGGGCCGGCCACGAGATCGGGAAGGTGCCGACGCCTGAGGATTCGAGCGCGACTTGACCAGCGCCCTCCAGAAGGGAGCCCTGCCAGACGGTTGTTGCGGTGCGGGTGGTTGCCATGGACCATGCCTACCCGGAATCCCCCCGGTTGTCGACGGTGCATGCCGGCGGGCATCTCGAGCCCCACTGACGGCTGTCCGAACCTCCGTCCTATCGTTGCATGGTGCAAGCAACTGAAAATCCCAGGCTGGATGCGGCCGTCGCGGCACTGTTCCGGGCCGCCCGCGGCGCGCAGGTGCTTTCGACCAACGATCCACTCGATCTGGGTTCCAGCCGAGTCCTCGCCGCTGTCGTCCGGCGTGGTCCGATCCGGCTGAGCCTGATCGCGCAGGACAGTCACATCGACCTGTCCACGGCGAGCCGGCACATCGACACCCTCGTGCGACAGGGATTGGTCGCCAAGAGCGCAGACCCCGATGACGCCCGGGCCATCCTCGTGGCGGCCACGCCCCAGGGCCGGGAGGTGCTTTCCGTGCTGCTCGCGAACCGCAGTGCAGCCATCGCGCCGGCCCTGCAGGAATGGTCCGCTGCCGACCGCGACCTGCTGATCACACTGCTGATCCGCCTGGCCGACGACCTCGACGGGCTGATCGCAGCGAAGGAGCAGCAGTGAGCGAGGACGTGAAGACCACTTCACAACGCAACCTGGGCCTGATCTTCACGGCCCTGATGATGACGATGCTGCTGGCCTCCCTGGACCAGACGATCGTGTCCACCGCGCTACCCACCATCACCAGCGACCTCGGTGGGCTCAACGAACTGTCCTGGGTGGTGACGGCCTACCTGCTGGCATCCACGGCCAGCGCGCCGATCTGGGGCAAGTTGTCCGACCTCTACGGCCGCAAGCTCATGCTGCAGTCCGCGGTGGCCATCTTCGTCTGCGCGTCGGCGCTGGCCGGGCTGTCGCAGAACATGGCCCAGCTCATCGGCACCCGCGCGCTGCAGGGTGTCGGCGGTGGCGGACTGATGGTCCTGGTGTTGGCCGTGATCGCAGACATCGTCTCCCCGCGCGACCGCGGCAAGTACATGGGGCTGTTCGGTGCCGTGTTCGGGGTGTCCAGCGTCATCGGTCCGCTGCTGGGCGGGTTGTTCACCGAGCACCTGAGCTGGCGCTGGGTCTTCTACGTCAACATCCCGCTGGGCCTGGCCGCGTTCCTGGTGCTGGGCGCAGTGCTGCATCTGCCGGTTCATCGGCGCAACCACCGCATCGACTGGCTCGGCGCCATGTTGATGGTGGCGGGCACCGTGATGCTCCTGCTGGTCGCTGTGTGGGGCGGTCAGAAGTACCCGTGGGCTTCGCCCCAGATCCTGGGCCTGGCCGCCGGCGGGGTTCTCGCGACCGTGCTGTTCATCTGGCAGGAGTTGCGCCACCCGGAGCCGCTGGTTCCGCTGTCCATGTTCCGGCTGTCCGTGCTGCGGGTGGCCTCCGCGATGGGGTTCGTCATCGGCTTCGCGATGTTCGGCAGCATCGTGTACCTGTCGATCTTCATGCAGGTCGTGCGTGGTGCGAGCCCGACCAGTGCCGGTCTGCAACTGCTCCCGCTGATGCTGGGGCTGCTGGTGACCTCCATCGTGAGCGGCCAGTTGATCACGCGAACCGGCCGGTACCGGATCTTCCCCATCCTGGGCTCCGCGGCCGCGAGCGTCGGGCTGTTCATGCTGTCGCAGTGCGGGGTGGACACCGCCCTGTGGTTCCTGTGGCTGTCCGCGTTCGTGCTCGGGGCCGGACTCGGCGGAGTCATGCAGGTGCTTGTCATCGCCGTGCAGAACAGCGTCGAACCGGGTCAGCTGGGTGCCGCCACCAGCACGTCGACGTTCTTCCGCAGCATCGGCGGCTCGTTCGGGACCGCCGTGTTCGGGGCGATCTGGACCGCGCAACTGGCCACCGAACTGACCAGGAATCTGCCCGCCGGTGTTGCTGAGCATCTCAGCCAGGCCGGCCACAGCGTCAGTGCGTCGATGGGCAACATCGCGGATCTTCCGGCACCCATCCACGACGCGGTTCTGTTGTCCTTCGCGAACTCCATCGACCGGACATTCCTGTTCGCGGTCCCTGTCATGCTGGTGGCGTTCGCGCTCAGCTTCCGGCTCAAGGAGGTCCCGTTGAAGACCCGGCCCAGTATCGAGGACGAACTCGCCCACGACGCCGCCCTGCCGCTGCCGGAGGTGATCGAGTAGGTGCCCGGCCGGTTCAGCGCGGGCCTGCTGCCGTTCCGTCGTGGGGAGGCCGGGATCGAGGTGTTCCTGGTGCACATGGCCGGGCCGTACTGGGCGCACAAGGACGACGGCGCGTGGTCCATCGCGAAAGGCGAGTACGACCCCGCGAGCGAGGACGCCTGGGCGGTCGCCCGGCGGGAGTTCGGCGAGGAGGTGGGGATGCCCGCTCCGGCCGGACAGCCGCTGGACATCGGTGAGCACCGGTTGCCCAGTGGGAAGCGGGTGCGAATCTTCGCGGTGCAGACCGACGAGGAACTCGTGTTCGTGTCGAGCAATTCGTTCACCATGCAGTGGCCGCCGCATTCGGGGCGGATGCAGCAGTTCCCTGAGACCGATGCCGCGGGCTGGTTCGGGCTCGAGGTTGCGCGCCGCAAACTCGTCTCGGGGCAGGTGCCGATCCTGGAGGTGCTCGTGGCCGCGGTGAGCTGAGCGGCC
>DAOMFH010000183.1:0-4896 GCA_035429705.1 Actinomycetota bacterium | reverse complement strand
AGATCTCCTCGGCGGCCTTGGTGGCCAGGAACTCCAGTTCCTCCTCATCGGCGCCTGGATGGGCCTTGCGCAGCCCCGGGGTCACCGCGTTGATCCGGGTGCCGGCCGGGACCCGGCCGCTGGTGTGCCACTCGATCACCTCCGGCAGGGTGCTCGGGACGTAGGCGCGGATCAACTGACGTCGGCCAAGTAGTCGGGGCCGACCCGGTCCGGATCGCGCAGCGCCTCCCGGGACGTGCGCAACGATGTCTCCAGGACGTTGATGCGCCGGCTGCTGTCCATGATGTTCCCGCCCATCACTTCCAGATCCTCCGGCCCGGGGCCGAGCACGGTGACCTCAGCACCGCCGGCCCGGACCTTGTCGACCTCGTGCACACACCGCTTGGTCACCTGCACCCGCCAGCGCCGCTCCACGCGGCCCAGCACGGTGTCGGGCCGATCCATCGCGAACGACAGCATCGGAGCCAGCACGAAGACCTCGTCGAGATTGAGCCCGGCCAGCAGATCCGCCGACGTCGCCGACCACGCACCCCCATCGATATAGGTCCGGCTGTCGATGGTGACCGGCCGGAACCACCCGGGGATGGCACAACTGGCCATCACCGCGTCGGACAGCGGCACGTGCGGGGCGTTGTCATGCCCGAAGGCGACGCGCCGGCCGCTTTCGTAGTCCAGCGCCACGATCCACACGTTGTCATGCGGCGACCACTCCCCGAACGGCGTGAACGCCTCGACGAGGTGGCCGATGCGGTCCAGCGAACCCTTGCCCGCGGGCAGGAACGCGGCGAGCACCGCGGTGGGCGGCATCTTGCGCGCACCGCCGGTCAGCGAGCGCCGGATGAGTCTGCCGCTTCCCGGCCCGAGCAGTTTCGGCAGTCCGGGGCGGTTGCCGCCGGTGGCCCGCTCGTAGTCGTAGGAGTAGCCCGCCAGCGGGCCTTCGCTCACGCGTTCGCCGCGCTGGTGGTCCAGCAGGTGCTGGACGCTGACGCCGGCGCCGAGCAGCGCCGACAGGACCGACCCGGCGGACGTTCCGACGATGTAGTCGGCGGTGCGCGGATCGAATCCGTGGATCTCCTCCACGGCCTTCAGCGCTCCGACCATCCAGGCCGCACCGAGGATACCGCCACCGCCCAGAACCAGTCCTCTACGAATGGGTTTCGCGGCCATGACGCCTCTGCCCTCCCGATCAGACAATGAGAATCGCTACTCGCCGGTACGTTAGTCGGTGCGGGCGCGTTTTGCCCGGGTACGTGCCTTCCGTGTCGTCTCCAGCAACTCGTCCATCGCCTCACACAGGCAGGCGGTGAGCACATCGATGTCGTCCATCGCGTCACGATCGGCGTTGAGCCCGAAGAACACCCCCCCGTGGTATGAGGTCAGCCCGATCGTCACCGCCGAGTTCTTCACCAGGGGCAGGATCGGGTAGGCGGCCAGCAACTCGGCCCCGGCGATGAACAGCGGGCTCTGCGGTCCGGGCACATTCGTCACCACGATGTTGGCCACCCGCCGGGACAGATCGCCGGCCAGTCGCGCACCCATCGCGTGCAGGGTCGGGGGCGCGAACCCGGTGAGCCCGACCAGGGCCTGCGCACCCACCAGGTGCCCGCCCTCGGAGTGCTGCGCCATCTCGAAGCTGATCCGGTTCAGCCGGACCACCGGGTCGGGTTCGCCGGTGGGCAGGTCCACCAGGAAGGCGGCCACATTGATACCTGGCCGGCGCCCCCCGTCCGGCTGCACGCTGACCGGGACCATCGCCCGCACTGTGTGCCTGGTACCGACGTGTTCCTGACGGGTCATCAGCCACGCCCGCAGGCCCCCGGCGACCACCGCGAGCACCACATCGTTGACTGTGCCGCCGTGGTACTGACGGATCCGCTTGAAGTCGGCCAGGTCGAGTGTGGCGGTGCCGAACCGGCGTTGCGCCCCGATCGGCACGTTGAGCGGGCTCTCGGCGGGGCGGGCGGCCGTCCACAGCGCGGTGACGAGTCCGGTCGCGCCCCGCAGGGCGTCCGCCGCGGACTGCCCGACGTCCGACAGGCCCTTGCGAGCGGATTCCACCACACCTGCCGGGCGGCGGACCCCGTCGACCAACGCACCGGCCAGCAGTTCAGCGGCGCTCGGCTCCTGCGAGGGGTTCCAGTGCAACGGCGGGGTCGGCTTCTCATCCGGGGTCGGGTCCAGGATCTCCTGGCCGATGTCCACCGCCGCGGTGCCATCGATCATCGCCTGGTGGGTCTTGGTCAGGATCGCGAAGCGCCCGCCCTGCAACCCCTCCACCAGGTACACCTCCCACAGCGGCCGGGTCCGGTCGAGCGGCCGGCTCATGATCCGGGCGGCCAGCTCACGCAACTGCCCGTCCGTACCCGGGGACGGCAACGCAGAGCGCCGCACGTGGAAGGCCACGTCGAAGTCCTGGTCATCGACCCACACCGGGTTGGCCAGCCGGCCCGGCACCCAGCGCACCCGCTGGCGATAGCGCGGCACGAACGCGATGCGGCGGCGGATCAGGGTGACCAGGCGGTCGTAGTCGAACCCGGCATCCGGGGCCTGGAAGATCAGCATCTCGCCCACATGCATGGGCGTGGTCTCATCCTCCAGGTAGAAGAAGGAGACATCCAAAGCGCTCAGGCGATCCGGCACGTGTCCTGCCTTTCCGATCGGGCGCTCCCATTGTTCCACCTTCCCGGCGAGCCGCTTCGCGCACCTGTGGGATCACCTGTTTCGGGTTCGCGGCGGCGGTGGGCACCCCGATGCACGGGTGAGACCCGCGCCCCGCCAGCCGAACTGCCCCGCTCCCGCGCAGATGACCCGCTCCCGCCCAGATGACCCGCTCCCGCGCAGATGACCCGCCACACCGGGACAGCGGAGCGGCAACCGGCCATCAGCCGTGCACCAACCCTCGGCGCGAACCGGCGCGAAACCCGGCGGCCCCTCAGCCGCGGGCCGAAGATGACCCGCTCCCGCCCAGATGACCCGCCACCGCGCAGATGACCCGCCACACCGGGACAGCGGAGCGGCAACCGGCCATCAGCCGTGCACCAACCCTCGGCGCGAACCGGCGCGAAACCCGGCGGCCCCTCAGCCGCGGGCCGAAGATGACCCGGCCCGGCCCGTTCAGCCGGACAGTTCGACGTCGAACAGGATGTCGAGTTCGCCCGCGGTGGTCGGGTAGTCGGTGTGATGCACGGCGACGAAGCCGAGTCGCCTTGCCGCCACCACGTTCGGCAGCAGGTCGTCGACGAACACGCACTGATCCGCGGCAAGTTCCAACTGGTCCAGAGTGTGATGGAAGATCTCGGCGTCCGGTTTGCGCATACCCACCTCGCCGGAGATCACCACCACGTCGAACATCCCGTCGAACAGATCCTGCGGATAGTCGTTCCCCCACGAGTTGCTGAGCAACGCCGTGTGAATCCCATGGGTTTTGGCCCGGCGGACCAGCGCCATCATGTCGGGACTGTGACGGAAGAACCGGAACATGCGGTCGAGCAGCCCTTCGGCCGCGATGGGCCGGCCGGTCCTGCCGGTCAGGGACTCCGCGAGATGCCGCTCGAACTCGGGCACCTGCAATTCGCCCTTCTCCAGCGCGTGGATCGGGTTGATGGCCGCCTCCATGGCGTACTCGGGGCCCAGCCACTGGTGCATCACGGACACGAAGTCACTGATGTCGATCGACTCGTGCGCCGCCCACGAGGCCATCGCCTCGTGCATCCCGACGGTCAGGACACCGCCCCAGTCGACTACCAATCCGTTCAGGGGCATGGGTCCAGGCTAGCCGGTGGCCGTGGGCGCACCGGCGGCCAGTTCCGCGACGATCGGCGCCAAGGCGGCCTCGGTAACCTGCGCACCGATCCAGCCCACCGCAGCTTCGGGCAGGAACTCCCCGAGGCGCTGCGCCACTCGCGCGGTGGTGCGACGGGGGTCGGAACAGCGGTTGACCACGACTGTGGCCCGCCCGGTCAACAGGTCGGCGACCGCGGGCAGGCTGCGCCAGAGGCGCCGCAGTGCGGGTTCACCCTCACCGACCACGATCACCAGATCATCGGCGGCCTGCAGACACACCGCCGTGGCCGTGGTCCAGTCCGGCACCAGCCCGATCTCCCCGGCCGGGTCCACCGCCGAGTCGACGTCGATGACCACCTGCCGGAAGTCGGCGGCGGCGGCATCCAGCACCTGTTGAAGCGCCCCCGGGTGCGCGGCCGGATACATGGCCGGATCCAGCCCGCTGACCACGCTGAGTCCTCGGGCGACGCGCCGGGCGGGCAGCGACACGGCACCCCGGTCGGCTCCCAGGCAGGCCTGCAGAAGTCCGCCGACTGGCACATCGAGCAGGTCACCGATCGTGGGGGCATGCACATTCGCATCCAGCAGAAGCGTGGACTCCCGGCGCGCGAGACTGCGAGCCAGCCCGATCGCAACGCTGGTGACCCCCCACGACCCGGGCGGACCCCAGACCGTGGTCAGCCTCCCGCTGGCGGTATGGGGCAGCTTGAGGGCGGCCAGCAGGGAGTCCAGGTCGGCGCGCTCCGGTGGACAGTCCGCCGACGGACCACGACCCACCACGACCACCGGAGTGAGCCCGCGCAGCCGTGACAGCGCCTCGACCAGCCGGGGGAAGTCCTCCGGGACGACCACGACCTGCGGGGCCCGGACCTCCGCGGTGACCAGCAGATCGACCACTGTGCGACACTCGGCCACGGCCGCGGCGTGGGCGGCCAGCTGGGCAAGCAGGCCGTCCTCCCATGCCTGCCCGGTGCGACCGAGCACCATCGTCAGCGACACCGTATCCCCAGATTCATCCGCGAGCCGTTTGGGCCATTATGCGATGTGGGAGGATCGGTGGGTGCGCTTCCTGACGCTCGCCGACGTCGCCGAGACCCTCAACATCTCCTCGGC
>DAOMFH010000182.1:0-4919 GCA_035429705.1 Actinomycetota bacterium | reverse complement strand
ATGTTGATCAAGGGAAACCACCAACGCCGCAACACTCGCGACCCGCGCAGCAACGAAGCAACAGTCACAACCAGGAAGACCGCACCGCACCTCAGACTGCCCGGCTGATCCGAAGGCCACCGCGGACTTGTTGAGCGAAGGACCTTCGAACGGGACCGGCTGCCGCATGCTCTCCGCAGCATCGCGCCCGCGACGACCACTAGACTCGCGACCGGATGGAAGGGGGTGTGCGTGAACTTCGAGAAGGTGGTCTTCGGGTTCTTCGTGGTGCTGGCCGCCACACTCAACTTCGGCTTCTTCATCGGCTCCATCGACGATCCGCGCGTGCACAACCACTGGGAACTGTTCGCGGCCGTGGTCGTCAATCTGATCGCGCTGGTGATGAAGTTCGGCGACCGCACCCAGATCGGCGCGGTGCACCTGGCCACCAGCCTGGTTGCCAGCCTGCAACTGGTGGCAGCGACCGCGGTCTGGGCCTACCTGACCAGTCTCAGCGACGGTGCACCGCTGGCCGCCGAGCAGATCTCGGCCGTCGTCTCGTTGTCCGGGGGTGCGTTGTTCGCCAACATCATCTCGGTGACGCTGCTGGTCGTGGAGACCGTCTCCTTCCGGCGGCAGTAGATGTCCACCCCGCAGCCGGTGCGGCGGGTCGCTGCGACGGGACCGTCCACGACCGCGATCTTCCTGGTGCTGCGGCGCATGCGCGCCCCGTTGATCGTGCTGATCAGCTTGTTCTCGATCAGCATCGTGGGACTCACGCTGGTGCCTGGCGAGGACATCGATGGCAAGCCCTGGCACATGGATCTCTTCCACGCCTTCTACTTCCTGAGCTACACGGCGACCAGCATCGGCTTCGGGGAGACGCCGTACCCGTTCAGCACGCAGCAGCGGGCCTGGGTCACCGTGACGATCTACCTGGGGGTCTTCGCCTGGGCCTACGCGATCGGCTCCCTGCTGAGCCTGATGCGGGATGAGGGCTACCGGGAGGCGATGCGGCTGCAGCGGTTCGATCGGCGCGTGCGCCACCTCCGGGAGCCGTTCCTGATCCTGGCCGGGTTCGGGCAGGCCGGGGAGGTGGTGGCCCGCAGCTTGGACCAGGCCGAACATCGTCTCGTGGTCCTGGACGTGGAGCCGACGCGGGTGGAGGCGCTGGACCTGGCCGCATTCCATTCGGACGTCCCCGGGTTGCACGCCGATGCCAGCAATCCGCACGAGTTGCGCCGGGCCGGTCTGCTCAGCCGGCACTGCCGTGGCGTCATCGCGCTGACCAACGACGACGAAGCCAATCTTGCGGTCACGATGACCGCGTCGCTGTTGCGCCCGGACCTCCCGGTGCTGTGCCGAACCCTTGAGGACGTGCGCACCGAGCGGATCCGCGCTCTGGGTTCGCCCATGATCATCGACCCCTTCAACCTGTTCGGTGACTCCCTGCTGCTGGCGGTGCGGGCACCGCAGACCCATCGGCTGGCGACCTGGCTTACCGCCAACCAGGGCGACCGGTTGCCGAAGGGCACCGAGGTGCCGGCCACGGGGCGCTGGATCGTCTGTGGGTACGGCCGGTTCGGCCGCCATCTGGTTTCTGATCTGCAGCGGCACGAGGTGCCGGTGACCGCGATCGACTGGAATCCTGCGGCGCTGGCCGGTGGCCCGATCGATGGGGTTCAGGGAGACGCCACCGACCCGCAGGTGCAGGCCGGGGTCGATCCGGGCAGCGCCGTGGCTTTCGCGGCGGCGACCGACAGCGACACGACGAACCTGTCCTTGATCGTCGCGGCCAAGCAGTTGAACCCCGACCTGTTCACAGTGGCCCGGCAGAACGATCCCGCGAACGGCCCCTTGTTCGACGCCCTCGATATCGACGCGGTGCTGGTCCCGACCCGGCTGGTGGCCCACGAGGTCCTCGCCCGGATCCGCGATCCGCTGTTGTGGCGCTTCTACCAGGAAGCCCAGCAGCGCGACGATTCGTGGGGCGGGCCGCTGCTGGAGCGGCTGACTGCCGTGTGCGGGAGCGGGCGGCCGGCGATGTGGACCATGCGGTTGTCGAGTGGCTCGACGCCGGCGCTCGCCTCGCGACTGCGGGACGGCGGCCTCACAGTGGGTGCCCTGCTGCGCGACCCGGAGGACCGCGAGCGCGTGCTGGATGTGGTTCCCCTGTTGATCCAGCGAGATGGCGCGGCGCTCGTCGCCCCGGACGCCGACGAGCTCCTGCTGGACGGTGATCGACTCCTGCTGGCCGGCAGGTCCCGGGAACGGCGTGCCATAGACACCATCGGGTCCGTTCCCAGCGCAGCGGAATATGTGCTGACCGGCCGGCGCGTCGGGCAGTCCTGGATCTGGCGGACACTGGTGGACCGGTGAGGCCCGCCTGGGAGGATGGACGGGTGCATGTCAGCGGTTTGTTCGTCTATCCGGTCAAGTCCGGCGCCGCCGTTGCGGTTGATTCCTGGCCGCTGGCCGAATACGGGCTGTACCGCGACCGGCAGTACATGGTCGTGGACGCCGACGGCGTCTTCCTGACTCAGCGGGAGATCCCCCGGCTGGCACTGCTGACCGCGACGCTCGGCGAGCCGCTCAGCTTGAGCACACCCGAAGGCACCGCCGTCGCGGTCCCGGGGTCGCGCTGCCAGGTCAGGGTCTGGGAGCACACCGGCGAGGCCGTCGACTGCGGGGAGGACGCCGCGCAGTTGATCAGCGATCTGGTGGGGCGGCCATGCCGGCTGGTGCGGGTCGGCGAGGAACACGACCGGCCGACCGAACTCGGCGACGGACGGGTCGGCTTCTCGGACGGCTACCCGCTGCTGCTCACCTCGCAGTCGTCACTGGCCGATCTGAACGCGAGGTTGCCGCGTCCGGTACCCATGGACCGTTTCCGCCCCAGCATCGTGGTGACCGGGGCGCCGCCGTGGGACGAGGACGCCTGGCTGCGGGTGCACATCGGTCCGGTGGAACTGGACGTGGTCAAGCCGTGCGCGCGCTGCGCCATCACCCGGGTGGATCAGGCCACCGGTGTGCGCGGCGATGGTGAGCCGCTGAGGACCCTCGGCCGGTTCCGCAAGGCCGAGGGTGGGGTGATGTTCGGACAGAATGCCGTGCATCGCACCCAGGGTGAACTGCGGGTGGGAGACGCGGTTCGCGTGCAACGGCGCCGGCCGTGACCTACTTCGGTCCGGCGCCGCGACCGCCGATCAGGACTGCCGGGTGAAGCACAGCCGCCACTGTTCGGGGCCGCGCTCCAGGTACTCGACGTCGAAGGCGCCCTGGTAACGGGCGTCGATCTGGGCGAGCAGCGGCAGCGGGTCGTGATGGGCGATCAGCACCATGGCTGCGCCGGGCGTGCTCAAGGAGTCCAGCGCACCGAAGACGGTGGCGTGCCGGATGGCATGCGGAATGGCGCGCACGTCCAGGGCGGGGGCGTCGTCGCTGTGGTCGTGGCAGCCGCAACTCGAGCGGGCTTCGGTGATGGGGAGTTCAGTGCTCATGGCGACAATTTACTACACTCTCTTCTGTGATAAATGGCCCGGCTCCCTCGGAGCGCGCCGCGACGGTGGGCTTGTCCGCGGCCCGCGCCCGGGTGCTCGAGTACCTCGAGGCGCAGCCCGAGGCCGTCACCGCCGCCCGTACCGCCGCGGACCTGGACCTGCACGGCAACACCGCCCGGCTGCACCTGGAGGGACTCGTCGGGGCGGGCCTGGCGACCCGGACAAAGCAGGCCGCTGGCGGCCGTGGCCGTCCCGCGATGCTCTACAACGCGGATATCTGGTCGCAGACCGATCCGCGGGTGCGCGACTACGCCCAATTGGCCTCGGCGCTGGCCACCGTGATCGCCGAGACCAGCCCGGATCCGACCATGACCGCCCGTGCGGCCGGTGCCGGCTGGGGTGCGTCCCTGGCGCAGGGGCGCAAACCCACCACCCCGCGCAAGGCGCGACGGGAGGTGATCGCCATCCTCGGCGAACTCGGCTTCGATCCCGCACCGGACTCGGCGGGGACGTCCGTGGCCCTGCGCCGCTGTCCGCTGCTGGACGTCGCCCGCAAACACACGTCGGTGGTGTGCCAGGTGCACCTCGGCCTGGTGCAGGGGGCAATGCACGAGATGGGGCACGACAGCCCCGGCGCGGACCTGATCCCGTTCGCCGAACCCGGCGCCTGCCGGCTCTTCCTGACCGAGGCGGCCGGCAGGCGTCAAGCGGACTGACGGGGTGCCGGGGGAGTGGCCTCGTGCAGAACCACCTACCGCGCGGACCCCGGGCGTTCCTGCTCAGCGGGCGGCGAGCAGTTCGGCGATCTGGATGGCGTTGAGTGCAGCACCCTTGCGCAGGTTGTCGTTGCTGACGAACAGCGCCAAGCCGTTCTCGCCGTCCTGCCGCAGACGTCCGACGAAACTGGGATCCTGACCGGCCGCCGCCATCGGCGTCGGGACTTCGGTCACAACCACCCCGGGGGCGTCCAGCAGCAATTGGCGCGCACGGGCCACCGAGATCGGGCGGGCGAACCCGGCGTTGATCGACAGGCTGTGGCCGGTGAACACCGGAACGCGCACACAGGTGCCCGACACGTTCAGATCCGGGATGTCGAGGATCCGGCGGCTCTCATTGCGCAGCTTCTGCTCCTCGTCGGTCTCCCCGGAGCCGTCGTCGACGAAACTGCCCGCCTGGGCCAGCACGTTGAAGGCGATCGGGCCGGGAAACTTGGCCGGCTCCGGCAGGGCGACCGCGTCCCCGGCGTAGGTCAACTGTGTCAGGTCGTCCTTGGCGCCCGCCTGAACCTGCTCCTCCAGTTCCCGCACGCCGGCCAGGCCCGCGCCGGACACGGCCTGGTAGGTGCTCACCACCAGCCGGCGAAGTCCGGCCTCCTCGTGCAGGGGCTTGAGCACCGGCATGGCCGCCATCGTGGTGCAGTTGGGGTTGGCGACGATCCCC
>DAOMFH010000181.1:0-4938 GCA_035429705.1 Actinomycetota bacterium | reverse complement strand
CCCATCACGAGCGCGTCGGAGAAGTCCGGGTAGTACCGCGGCCGGCGCCGCACGAGCCCGAAACCGGCCGACTCGTACAGGCGGATTGCTTCGGCGTTGTCCGCTCGCACCTCCAGGTGCAGCCGCCGGCACCCCCGCGCCTTCGCCTCGTCGACCAGGTGGTCCAGCAGTTGCCGGCCGAGCCCCTGGCCCCGCGCGGCCGCGGACACCGCGAGCGTCTGCACGTCCGCGTCCGGTGGGACCAGCCACAGCCCGCCATAGCCGAACACCTCGTCACCGCCCTGCGCCACCACGTAGTAGCGGTCGGGCCTGGCCAGTTCACCCCAGAACGACTCGGCCGACCATGCGGTGGGCCCGAACGCCTCCTGTTCGATGGCCAGCACCTGATCGAGGTCCCACCACTTCATCCCCCGGATCATTGCGGCTTCGCGTCCGGCTCTCGCAGGTACCAGGGCCGCACCGGCAGATCGGCGGGAACGGCCAGCAGGTCTGCGGCATCCACCGCGGCGTCCTGGCCGAGGTCCGGGTAGCGCTGGACCGCCGGGCCGAGTACCCGCAACCCCGGCCAGCGCTCGGCCACCTGTGCCGGTGGGATCACCACCGGTCCTTCAACCCGCCGCCCATCGGCGTAGCGGGCCGCGAACACCTCCCTGCGCCGCGCGTCGGTGACCACCACGCCCTCGCCGAGCCGGGCGCCGAGCCCGTCCAGCGAACACACCCCGGCCACCGGCACCCCCAGCGCCTGGCCCATCACCGCGGCGGTGACCACCCCGACCCGCAGCCCGGTGTAGGGACCGGGGCCGACCCCCACCACGATCGATGTCACCTCTGCCAGGTCCGGGGCCACCTCCCGGATCAGCTCGACCAGGTGCTCGGCGTGACCGGTCGGGGCGATCACCCCCGCCGACCGGCCGGCGCAGGCCGCAGTGCAGTGCGGCGTCGCGGTGTCCATGGCCAGCACACTCACAGCGGCACCTCGCGGCCAACCCCGGTGACGGTCACCCGGCGCCCGTCGGGCAGCGTCTCGATCTCCACCAGCAGGTGGGCGTCCGCCAACCCCTCGGCCCGGTTGCGGCCCCACTCCACGCAGACCACGCAGTCGTCGGCATCGAGGTCGAGGTCGTCGAACTCCGCGGAACTGCCCAGCCGGTAGGCATCGGCATGCACCAGCGCCGGGCCACCCACCTCCGAGGGATGCCGGCGGGCGATCACGAACGTGGGACTGGTGATCGGCCCGCGCACACCGAGGCCCTCCCCGACCCCGCGCATCAGGGTCGTCTTGCCCGCCCCGAGGTCGCCGGCCAGCAGCACCACGTCGCCGGCCCGCAGCCGCAGGCCCAGCAGGCGACCCAGTTCCACCATCGCGTCGGCGGTTTCGACGTCACGGACGATCTGTGAAGGCAATCCGCTCGATCTCCTTCGTGACGTGCTCCGGGCGCTCGAGCTGGATCATGTGCCCGGTCTGGGGCAGGACCGTGGTCTGCGCGGCGGGCAGTTCCCCGGCGATGCGATGGGTGTGCGACGGCGGGGTGAGCACATCCAGCTCGCCGCAGGTGATGAAAGCTGGGACATCCTGCAACACCTTCAGCGCATCGGTCTTGTCGTGTGCCATCAGGGTCGGCAGGAAGTCCAGCACAGTCTCCATGGTCGTACCGTTGACCATCCGGACCATGAAGTCGTTCAACGACACCGGCGCCTGCGACCCGAAACTCCCGCGCCTGGTCAACGCGTAGTTGAGGTCGGTGCGGCGGACCTGTTCGAGCAGACTCGCCAGCGGAACCCGGCCGGGCTGGTGGGCACTGATGCCCGCCTCGAGGCGGCTGCGCACCGGTGCCGGCAACCGGGCGAAGTCCATGGACAGGTCGCCGCTGCTGGTGGAAACCAGGCCGACACCGGTGACCCGGTCCCGCACGACCTCGGGGAACTGGCCGGCCAACGACATCACCGTCATCCCGCCCATCGAATGACCCACCAGGTTCAGCGGGCCGTCGGTGAGTGCCTCGATCACCGAGTTCATGTCCCGGCCGAGTTGGTCGACAGTGGTGTTCTGCGCCGGGCCCCGTTCACTGCTGCCGTGCCCGCGCTGGTCCCACAACACCAGCCGGGCCCGGCCGCGCAGGGCCTTGCGCTGGAAGTGCCAACTGTCCTGGGTCAGGCAGAATCCGTGCGCGATCACAACCGTCGGCGCACCCGGCGGTGCCGGATGGACCTCCGCGTACAGGTGGGTTCCGTCGTCGGCACGCACCCAGTGGGGTTCTCCCCGCTCGGAGCCGAACCCCTCATAGCGGTAGGGATCCTCCCGCCACGGTTTGCGCACCACCAGCCGCTCCACGGCGGCACCCGCCGCCAGGCCCGCCGCCACAGCCAGCCACGACCTCATGCATCACCTCCGTAGTACACCCGGTCCACCCGCGGACCGAGCCGGGTCACGATCTCATAGCCGATGGTGCCGGTGGCCTGTGCCCAGTCCTCGGCCAGCGGGATTCCCGGGCCATCGCCGAACAGGACCGCCTCGTCACCCTCGACGGCGTGGTCATCGCCGAGGTCCAGCACGAACTGGTCCATGCAGACCCTGCCGGCGATCGTGCGTCGCTTGCCGGCGGCGAAGACCGGGCCGACGTTGGTGGCGTTGCGCGGAATCCCGTCCGCGTAGCCCAGCGGGATGACCGCGGTGGTCGATCCCTGGGGCAGCGTGTAGAGGTGCCCGTAGGACAAGCCGGCACCAGCGGGCAGGTGTTTGACCGTGCTCATCCGGGCCACCAGGGTCATCACCGGGCGCAGACCCAGTTCCTGCGGTGTGCCCATCGCGGCGCCGGGACTGATCCCGTACATCGCGATGCCGGGGCGGACCATCGTGAAATGCGCGTCCGGCAGGCTCAGGGTGGCCGCCGAATTGGCCAGGTGCAGGTGCTCCGGGGACATCCCCAGCGCCGCTGCCTCGTCCACCCCTGCCAGGAAGCGCTCGACCTGCACGGTGTTCAGCGGGTTGCCGGGGTCGTCGGCCACCGTGAAGTGCGACCAGAACGCGACCACCTCAGCGGCGCCGGCGTCCTGCAAGGCCTTGGCCCGCACCACGAAATGTTCCCAGAGGTGCGGCGGGCAGCCGGCCCGGCCCAGTCCGGTGTCCAGCTTGAGGTGCAGGCGTGCCCGTCGCCCGGTGGCCGCCACCCGTTCGAGCTGGTCGGGGGTGGACACCCCCACGTCGATGCCGGCGTCGAGCACCGCCTCCCAGGGGTCGTCGGGTGAGGCCAGCCAGGTGAGCAACGGCCCGGTGTCACCGGCCGCACGCAGTTCCAGCGCCTCCGAGAACAGGGCCACCCCGAGCCATTCGGCACCGGCCGCGCGGGCCGCCCGGGCCATCGGCAGCAGACCGTGGCCGTAGGCGTCGGCCTTGACGATCGCCATCTGCTGGCTGTTGGGCGCCGCGGCCCGCAGCACGGACAGATTGTGCGCGAAGGCGGCGAGGTCGATGCGGGCCTGGGCGCGGGTCACTGGTCAATGGTAGTCGGCGAGGCGCCCTCGGCGGCCCAGGCGACCGCTGCGGCAACCTTCTGCGCCACATCGACGCTGGTGGCGGGGAACGCTGCGAGCGCCCCGGCCTGACCGTGCACGAGAGCCGCGCAGGCGGCCAGCCGGGCCATGCCGGGCAGATCGGGTTCCCGGCCGACGAAGCTGCGGGCGAGCATGCCGCCCAGCAGACCCGACAGGACGTCCCCGCTGCCGGCGGTGCTGAGGCTGGCGTCGCTGTGGGTGTTGACGAACACCTGCCCGCCGGGCTCGGCCACGACGGTGACCGCCCCCTTGAGCAGCACCACCACCTGCAGTTGTGCCGCGGCCGCCCGCACGGCGGCGATCCGGTCGCTCCCGAGCTCGAAACCCAGCCGGGCGAACTCCCCCTCATGCGGCGTGATCACCACGGGTCCGGGCGCCGCGTGCGCGAGGGCCTCGGCGTCCAGCACCACCGGGCGTCCCGAACCCAGTGCCTGGGCGACCGCCTGCTCGAGCCGACCGGCATCGGCCAGCCCGGGCCCGACGACATACGCATCGGTGCGGCCATCGGCCACCACCACATCGGGGAAACCACCCACCGCCGAACGCACCATGCCGACGTCGGCGTGCCGCGCCCCAGCGGTGCACAACTGCCCGGCTCCGGGGTACTTCTGCGAGCCGGCGGCGATGCTGACCACCCCGCGGGTGTACTTGTGGTCACGGAATCCGGGGCGGGGGAAGTACTCGGCGGCGTCGGCGCGCTGCACCACATGCACTGTGGCCGGCGGCAGTGTTGCATCGAGGCCGATGTCGACCAGGTGCACCTGCCCGCACACGTCCGGGCGCAGCACGACCCCGGGTTTGAGCGTGCCGAACGTGACCGTGTGGTCAGCCCGCCACACCTGCCCGGGCACATCGCCGGTGTCCGGCTGCAGCCCGCTGGGCAGGTCGACCGCGATCGTCAGCTCAGCCTCTACGGTGTCCCGGATGGCGGCGGCGTTGTCCCGCAGCGGCCCCGTGCCGCCGATCCCGACCACCGCGTCGAGCACCACGTCGGCCCGCCGGGGCGCGCGCACCCGGGCCCCTTCGCGCCGGGCCGCCCGCAGCCCTGCTTCGTGCAGGGTGTCGCTGGTGGGCAGGATGTCCACCGCCACTCCCCGGCGGGCAAGCTGCGAGGCCGCGAACAGCGCATCGCCGCCGTTGTTACCCGAACCGGCCACGACCGCAAGGCGCAGCCCACTGATCCCGCCGTAGTGGGCGCGCATCAGGCGGGCGGTGCGCACCGCCAGCCCGGTCGCCGCCCGCTGCATGAGCGCGCCGGCGGTCATGCGCGCCATCAGGGCCTCTTCGGCCGTGCGGATCGTGGGTACGTCGTGGACCGGTTGCATGGGTCCATCGTGACTGAAGCGCACCTGACATGCGCCCCGCAGGCGGTTCGGCGGGCTGGGC
>DAOMFH010000180.1:0-4977 GCA_035429705.1 Actinomycetota bacterium | reverse complement strand
CCAAGTCGGGCGTCTGGCGCTGCCGCACGATCTTCAACTGCACCGAGGCCTGCCCGCGCGGCATCGAGGTCACCAAGGCGATCCAGGAGGTCAAGCGCGCCTTGATGTTCCGCAAGGGGTGATTTCCGGAGGTGCTGGAGCTCGCAGGTCCCGGTCCACCCGTTGCGACGGGCCCGCACCCCTGCGGCCTGGGCCCGGCGGTGCGGGCTGCTGCCACCCCAGCACCTTCTGGTGGAGATCCGACACGTCAGGTGTCACTTCTCCACCAAGACCTGCCCCGCAGCGGCCCCGGTTGGTCACACCGCCCCCATGGCGCGGCCTGCGCCGATCAGCGGTTACCTATACGACTCCACCATGTTCGTCATCCAACGGCGACTGGGCGATGACCCTCTCCATGGGCCGGTAGGTGTAGAAGAAGGTGCACCCGCCCGGACCGACGTCGGTGACGCCGTGCGGCACGGTCGGCGGGATGTAGACGTACGCGCCCGGTCCCAGTCGCTTGCCCACGATCGTGCACTGCCCGTCCAGGATCAGGATGTGATGGTGGGCGGCGTGGTGGACGTGCTCCGGATTCTCGCTACCCTCGTCGACCCGCATCAGACCCAGCACGATGGGACCGGATTTCCACAAGGTCTTGCGATACACCCCGGCATCGGTGGGATCGTCCTCCCACGGCATCGCCTCGATGTCCTCGCCGCTGACAGCGATCAGTGTTCCCAGGTCATCACGATTCATCGCAGTCCACCGCCTCTCGTGTTCTCAGCCTATTCAACAGACGCACGAGGTGGCCGGGGCATGGGTCAATTGCCGGCATGGGCCCTGTAGCCCACCGGGGCTTCGGTTTCCGGGAGACTACTTTCGGCGTCCGGTCGGGATCGACGAACGGCAGACGCATTGGAGTGCGATGGCGCCACCGCGTTCCTGAGCGATTCCAACATCGTGATGTCTCGCCAGACCACAACGGCGCAACAACCGCGGACCCGGCGCGACCGGTCGGGACCGGGAAATCGTCGGCATCAGAGCCACCAGGAGAAGCTCTCACACACCCGCGTGGCGTTCCCGGGGTCGCAACGTGCAGGCACCTACGCTGAACGGTGATGCGTACCTTCGTTGCCTCAGCCGCCTTCCTGCTGCTCGCCGCCTCGCCGGCGGTCGCCGAGGAGATGCCCGTCAGCCCGTCCCCGCTGCCATCGGCGGCGCAGGGCGTGCAGATTCCCGACTTCGCCACCAAGGCGTGGATCGTGGTCGACGCCGACTCCGGCGACGTGCTGGCCGGGCAGAACATCGACGAACAGCGGCCGATGGCCTCCACCCTCAAGACGCTCACCGCGCTCACGCTGCTGCCGCGCCTGCAGTACGACAGCACGTACGAGGGAAATGCCCGCGAGACGCTCACCGAGGGCATGCACGTTGGTGTCCTGGCCGGCACCGACTACACGGTGGAACAACTCATGCACGGCATGCTCATGCGCAGCGGGAACGATGCGGCGGTGGCCCTCGCCGACGCCTACGGGTACCAGCGGACGCTGAGCGCGATGAACGCCGAGGCCCAGCGGATCGGTGCTGTGCACACGGTCGCCAAGTCCCCCAACGGCCTCGATCAGCCGGGACAGGTGACCACTGCGGCGGACCTCGCGCAGATCTACCGCGTGGCGATTCAGGACCCGCGCATGCAGGAACTGCTCACGACTCGTGCGTACGAGTTCCCCGCCCAGTCACCGACCGACCCCAAGCAACCAGCCACCACGTTCACGATCTACAACCACGACACGTTGCTGACCAGTGACTATCCGGGATTCCTGGGGGGCAAGAGCGGATTCACAAGTCAGGCTGGGCGCACCTACGTGGCCGGCGTCGAACGGGACGGCCGCAGGCTCGTGGTCGCGCTGCTCGGGATCGGCGGGGGAACCACCAGCACCGCCCGGCAGGTGCTCGACTGGTCGTTCAGCACGGTTGACCAGCTCACGCCGATCGGTCAACTCCCACAGGTGCCGGCCGCCGAACAGGTCAGCCCGGAGCCCGCGACCAGCAACGCCGACCTCGCGCCCCTACCGCCCGATCCCGTCCTGCTGCAGCAGGCGCAGACCACCGGCGAACAAGCGGTGGCGGCCGCGCAACAGGCTGTTGCGGCCGCGGACCAGGTCGTTGCCACCACAACCGCTGCGCAGGCTGCCACGTCGTCCGGGCTGGGCGTCGAACTGGCGGTGGCGGGTCTGACCGCCCCGCCTTTCGCCGGCACGTCGGCCGACCCCGCCCCTGCGGCCGCCACCGGGCGGGGCTTCCTGGCCTCCCTCGTGATCGGGCTGTTCAAGGCCCTCATGTGGACGGTTCTGCTGCTGGGGGTGGCGGTGGTGCTGCTGCGTATCCGGGCGGTTCGCCGGCAGCGGCGCCGTCGGGCCGCGTACCAGGAGGCTATGCGAGCCCGAAGTCGCGCAGAGGACCCCAGACGCCCCCGGAGCCCATCTCGTACAGGGTGATCGCGTCCGCGGTGAACGTCGCCTCATAGTCGGCAAGCGTGCGCTGTGCGACCACCAGGGTGGCCTCGGGCACGTCCTGCGCCACGGTCACATGGGGGTGGTAGTCGAAACGCAGGGAGCGCTTCAGTGGCCCAGAACGCACATCGCTTTCCAGCGTGACCATCTGTCCGGCCCCCTCATCGACCCGCACGTACACCACCGGGGACAGCGGCCGGAACGTGCCGGTTCCCCGCAGCCGGACCGGGAAGGCTTGATGTCGCTGCGCCACTGCCTCGAGGTGGCCGGTCACCTCCTCGAGCGCGTGAATCTGCGTCGGGGGCAGCAGCGTCACGTGCGCCTGGATGGTGTGCGCGGCGGGGTCGCCGAACCGCTCCCGCCAGCCCTCGAGTTCATCCGCGAAAGGCCGCGGGATGGCGATGGCCACCCCGATGTTGTGCTTCATGCCGTGCGTGTCCGCAGTCCCATCGCCGTGTAGGCCGCCTCGATCGTCGGGGCTGCCGTCTCGTGGGCCCGTTGCGCACCCAGTTGCATGAGCCGGTCCAGTTCGGCGGGGTCGTCGAGCAGTTCGCGGGTCCGCTGCGCGATCGGCTCGATCAGTGCGACGACCGCCTCCGCCGTCGCAGCCTTCAGCGGACCGTACATCCCGCCGGCGAACTCGCCCTCCACCTGCTGCACCGTCCGGTCGGTGGCGGCCGCCAGGATGGTCAGCAGGTTCGACACCCCCGGCTTGGCCTGGGGGTCGTAGCGGACCTCCGTCTCGGAGTCGGTCACCGCGGACTTGATCTTCTTGGTGATCTGCTTGGGCGGGTCGAGCAGGAACACGCATCCGGCCGGCACGGACTTGCTCATCTTCGCGGCGGGATCCTGCAGGTCCAGGATCTTGGCGCTGTCCTTGACGATGTGCGCCCGCGGCACCACGAAGGTCTGGCCGTAGCGGGTGTTGAACCGCTCGGCGAGGTCGCGCGTCAGTTCGAGGTGCTGACGCTGGTCCTCCCCCACCGGCACCGCCGCGGCCTGATACGCCAGGATGTCCGCGGCCTGCAGGCACGGGTAGGTGAACAGGCCCACCGACGCGCTGCCGGCATCACCCTTGGCCGTCTTGTCCTTGAACTGGGTCATGCGCGAGGCCTCGCCGAATCCGGTCAGGCACATCATCAGCCAGGCCAGTTGGCTGTGAGCCGGGACGTCGCTCTGGACGAACAGCGTGGACCGCTCGGGGTCCACGCCGGTGGCCAGCAACTGCGCGAATGAGACCCGCGTGCGCTGCCGCTGCAGATCGGGATCGACCGGGATCGTGATGGCGTGCTGGTTGACGACGCAGTAGAAGGCCTCGTTGTCCTCCTGCAGGGCCACCCAATGGCGCAGGGCCCCGAAGTAGTTGCCTATGTGGAAACTCTCGGAGGTCGGCTGGATGCCGGAGAAGATACGGGCCATGGGCTCTATTCTGTCGGGTCGACGCCGGGTACCGGCGCGAGGGCGACCAGCACCCGGGCGATGCGGCGGCCGTCCATGGACTTGACGGTCAGGAGGCCGGGACCGAACTGCACCACATCACCGGGCTCGGGCAGCCGGCCCAGTTGCGCCACGATGAACCCGGCCACGGTCTCGTACGGGCCCTCCGGCAGTCGCAGGCCGGTTTCGTCGACCAGGTCGTCGAGGCTCAGCAGGCCGTCCACCTCGACCTGCCCACCCGGGTGGACCGTGGTGGTCTCGCGCAGGTCGAACTCGTCACGGATGTCGCCCACCAGTTCCTCGACCAGGTCCTCCATGGTCACGATGCCCGCGGTCCCCCCGTACTCGTCAACGACGATCGCCATGTGACTGCTGCGGTCGCGCATCTCGTGCATCGTCGACAGGACCGCCCTGCTGTCCGGGAAACGTGGCACCGGCCGCACCAGGCTGCGCACCGGGGCCGACCGGCGGGCGGCCGGATCCAGCAGGTCCCGCAGGTGCACGAAGCCCAGTACATCGTCGGCCGAACCCTCCACCACCGGGTAGCGGGAGTGGGGCATCGCCTTCACCCTGGCAACCGCCTCGGGGATCCGCAGCGAGGCGTCGAGGAAGTCCACCTCCGTGCGCGGACGCATGACCTCCGCGAGTTCCCGCCCGCCCGCGGTGAGGACCTCGTCGATCAACTGTCGTTCCTCGACGCTAAGTGACTCCTGGGCCGCCACCAGGCTGCGCAGCTCCTCACCCGAGATGCCCTGCTTGGCCGCCCGTGGATCACCGCCGAGCAGCCGCACCACCGCGTTGGTGGATGCGGACAGCAGCCAGATGAACGGCCGGGAGACCTTGGCCAGTGCGTCCACCGGGCCGGCGACCGCCAGCGACATCGCCTCGGCGCGCTGCAGTGCCAGGCGCTTGGGCACCAGTTCGCCGAGGACCAGCGACAGGTAGGCGATGAGGACCGTGACCGCGACGAAGGCCAGCGGGGCGGCCACGGCCACCGGCAGTCCGGCGGCCTGCAGCCAGGGGGTCACCTGCGGGGCGATCCGGGAGG
>DAOMFH010000179.1:0-4980 GCA_035429705.1 Actinomycetota bacterium | reverse complement strand
AGGAGCAATCCGACCGTGAACTACATGGCGCACACGGTCCGCGCGGAGCGGCAGGCCTTGGCAGGGCCCCACCTCGGGATCCCGCGGGTCGTACTGGATCGAGCACGATGTGAACTCCCCATGACCGAATGGGCCATCCGGGCGGAGGTGGACCGTGGCCCCGCCATCCATCAGGTGCCGGTCACCGATGTCGCGGCACTCAGCGAGAGGTACCCCAGGCACCCGCAGACATGGCTCCGCCCTCAGCTCGAGGAGTCGGGGTCTTGCATCGCGGCGTACACCGACCGCAGCGACTCAACGAGCGGTTCGCGCCAGGCGCTGACCTCGAGGTCCTCGAGTCTGCGTAGCACGGCGTCGGGGGTGCTCGGGGGTTCCGTGGGCTGGGAACCGAGCCGGCCGTGACCCACAGGCGGCAGGGGTTCGCCAGGGCGCAGCGGCCACCAGGGCGGCAGTCCGGACCCGGCATCGGTCCCCATCGCGGCGTCCGCAGTCAAGCCGATCTGCGCGAGCACCTCCTCGCGGGTGCGGCCGCGCCACTCGAGGACCAGCCAGGGGTCGGTGTCCAGTTGGTCGGCGAAGACGTAGAGGACGGCTGCGATGTGCTTGCAGGGGTTTGCCGCATCCGGACAGGTGCACCGGGTCGTCAGGTCGCTCCATCGGCGGGGGAACAGCGGCGACCCGGCGTGCTCGAACACGTCCTCGAGTTCCATCGGGACCTCACCGGCCAGCAGGCCCGCTGTCAAGCCGATCCGCTCCCGCAGGGCGGAATCGACGGCCTGCCACTGCTCGGCCGTGGGTATGGCCACCTTGACGGTGACCAGATACGGGGTGCGCCGGGAGCCCTGTACCTGCGCGGCGATCAGCCCGGGGGAGATGTCCAGGGACATGACCTGGCCGGCGCGGGCGTAGCGTCGGCCGCGCTGCATCCGGGCGCCCAATCCGTAGGACTCGAGGACGTCCACGAAGCGGTGGGACCACCAGGACTCGGCCATTGAGCCGCGCCTGCTGCGCGTGGTCAATCCACCCTCCACCGGTATCGGGGTGGACGCGGGGAAACTGCGCCACGGGTCGTCCCAGCGTCCGGCCATCACTGAGTCACCTCCGCGTCATCCGGGCGCAGCGCGACGGCTGCCCGCAGGTCGTCGGTGCTCAGGTCCGTCAACCAGGCCTCCCCGGTACCCACCACACGTTGGGCCAATTCGCGCTTGTGCCCGATCATCTCGTCGATGCGTTCCTCGACCGTGCCGGCGCTGACGAGCCGGTGCACGAACACGCTGCGGGACTGCCCGATGCGGTGCGCCCGGTCCGTGGCCTGATCCTCCACCGCCGGGTTCCACCAGCGGTCGAGGTGGATCACGTGGTTCGCCCGGGTCAGGGTCAGCCCGGTGCCGCCGGCGCGCAGGGAGATGAGCATGAGCGATGGCCCGTCGTCGGACTGGAACTCGGCCACCATCTCGTCGCGCCGTGCCCTGGGCACACCCCCGTGCAGCCACAGCGCATCGATCCCGAACCGGTGGGACAGATGCGGCACCAGCAGATCGCCCCACGTGCGGTACTGGGTGAATGCCAGGGCCTTGTCACCGGTGTCCAGGATCTCTTCGAGCAGTTCCTCGACACGGGTGAGTTTGCCTGAGCGGCCCGGCAGCGGGGAACCGTCGCCGAGCAGCAGTGCCGGGTGGTTGCACACTTGCTTGAGCCTGGTGAGTCCGGCGAGCACCGCGCCGCGCCGGTCGATGCCCTCCTTCTCGTCGGCGTCGCTGAGCAGTTCCTCGACCACCGCCTGGTAGAGCGTGGCCTGCTCGCGGGTCAGGGCGCACCGGTCGGTGCGTTCGATCTTGTCCGGCAGGTCCGGGGCGATGCCGGGGTCGGACTTCAGCCGGCGCAGGATGAACGGCCCGGTGATGCGCTTCAGTTTGCGGGTCGCCAGTTCGTCGCCATCGCGCTCGATCGGCACCGCGAACCGTTCCTTGAACGTCCGGATCGGTCCCAGTAGGCCGGGGGAGACCACGTCCATGATCGACCACAACTCCGACAGGCGGTTCTCCACCGGAGTTCCGGTCAGGGCTACCCGCCGGCCCGCGTTCAGCCGTCGCACTGCGCGTGCGGCAGCGGTGCCCGGGTTCTTGACCTGCTGTGCCTCGTCGAGGACCAGGCGGCCCCAGGTGATCGCCGCCAGCTCGTCGATGTCGCGATGGATCAACGAGTAGGTCGTGAGCACGACATCCGCTTCGGAAACGCTGGCCGCGAGGTCCTCGGCGTTGCGCGAGGTCCCGTGGTGGACCAGGACTCGCAGGTCCGGTGCGAAGTGCGCCAGTTCGCGCTCCCAGTTGCCCAGCACCGACACGGGGCAGACCACCAGCGTCGGCTCCGGCACCGGGTCGGCCAGCAGACTGCCGATGAGCTGGGCGGTCTTGCCCAGGCCCATGTCGTCGGCCAGGCAGGCGCCGAGCCCCAGGCGTCCCAGGAACGTCAGCCACCCGACCCCGCGTGCCTGATAAGCGCGCAGATTCCCGTTGAAACCGGCTGGGTGGGCCACCGGGCTGATGCGGGCGTGCAGCGCTTCGTCGAGCACCATGCCCAGCCATCCGGTGGCCTCGACTCCGTGGATCTCGAGGTCTTCGGGCTCACCCAGCGTGCCCAGGCCGAGCCCGGCCCGCAGTAGCTCGCCGGCGCTGGCTGTTCTCTTGCGGCCGACCCGCGCGAGGACGGCCTGCACGTCCTCGGCGCGCACCTGCACCCAGCGACCCCGCACACGCACCAGTTCGCGGCGGGCCTCGGCCGCGGCGGCCAACTCCTTGAGGTCCGCGCGCGTGAGTTTCTCGCCCTCCAGCGCCGCCTCCCATTGGAAGTCCACGAGTTCGTCGAGGCCGAACCCCGACGCAGTGACAGTGATACCGCCGGGCGAACGTCGGGTCTTCGCTTTCGCCCGCAATCCCACCCGGGAGCGGCCGGTCCACCACGCGGGGAGCAGGACCGCGACGCCCAAGTCGGTCAGCGGCTCCACGCGCTGGCTCAACAGGGATGCGACGGCGTGATCGTCGACCGCCACGGCCTCTGGAACCGGGGCGTCGAGCAGCCCGGACAGCTCGGGTGCGATGCGGATGGCCCGGGCCAGGTCGGCGAGCAACAGTTGCCCGGCCTCGGCCCCGTACCGCGCGGCATCCGGCCACCAGGAAGCCATGGGCGTGCGCATCCCCACGTCCTCCTCGTCGGCCACGAGTACCTCGACCGTCCACAGCGCCGGCGTCTGTCCCTCCTCGGGCTCGTGGATGCGCAGGCACACCCCGAGCCGGCCGGAGGCCGCGCGACCCGACTCCACCCAGGTCGCCGCGGCGTCGGCCAGGGCGCGGGCCCGGGTCGCGTCGATGCTGCTGGGCAACCAGGGATCGGGGCTGACCAGCGACCGCAGCCACATCTCGGGCAGGGTCCGCCGGCCGGGCATGCGCGGCAGCGGGTCCTTGCCGGCCAGTCGACGGCGCACTTCCGCATCGACGCGGTCGGCCAGGGCGTCCGCCGCCGCCCGGTGCGCCGCCTCGGTGGTGCCGGCCAGCAGCCCGCGCAGCGTGGCTCGGTCGTCGGCTGCGGGCAGCGGCCACCACCAACTGCGCGCGCGTCCGTCGTCGTCGACGGTGAGCCCCGGCACGACCCGTCCCTCGTCGACCAGCATCCCGGCCACGGCGGCAGTTGCTTGCTCCGGGGTCAGGGTCAGGTCGACGTGCTCCACAGGGACATAGAACAGCACCACGGTTGGTGCGGTGTCGAAGGGGTGGGACACTTCCGGGGGCCTTTCGGCGGCCGCGTGCGATTCGTCCTTCCGTACCCGCGGAGCACCAGCCTGATCATGAGAGCGGGCAGGCGTTGGTTCGTCGCGTTGATCCTCATCGTGCGGGTCCTTCCGGACCTGGCGGTCACGGAGACGAGCCGGTGACCGCAGGTGCGGCTTGCGGGCCGCCGTCGGCGTTGCCGGTGTGGAATGCACCTGCACATCTCCGGTGAATTCGACTGCAGGATCGACCGCGAGCGCCATTCTCCGCGAGTGCGTCCCGGTCATGTAGCAGACTGCTACAGTTGACCCAGGATCGAGGAGGAGTCATGGCCACCAGTTCGCCGACCCGGATCGACGAGGACCTGTTCGCTGCGGCGAAGTCCGCGGGTGAGATTTGGAGCCGCAGCGCCGCCCAGCAGATCAACCACTGGGCGCGGATCGGCCGTGAGCTCGAGGCCTCCCGGGCCGTCAGCGCCCGCGACATCGTTGAAGTTCTGGCCGGGCGCGCGTCCTATGACGACATCGGTGCCCGGGAGCAGGCCGTCGTGCGCGCCGCGTGGGACGAGCGGATGACCGAGCTACGCACGGGCCTCAACCTTGCCGACGAGTTCACCGCCGCCGGCGACACCTGGGTGGAGGCCGACGCGCAGGGTCGCACCGTCGAGCGCGGCCGGCGTTGACCGATTCGTCTGTGGCGTCCCCTGACCCCGTCCTGCACCTCATAGCCGGACCGAATGGTGCCGGCAAGACCACGCTGGCCACCCGCGTGGTCGCCCCCGTCACCGGCCTGCCGTTCGTCAACGCGGATGTCATCGCGCAGTTGCGTTGGCCGGCGGCCCAGGCTGAGCACGCCTACGAGGCGTCCCAGGTCGCGGCCGAGCAGCGCCGGGAACTGATCCTGGCCGGCACGTCGTTCATCACCGAAACCGTCTTCAGTCACCCGAGCAAGCTCGCCCTGATTCGCGACGCCCAGGCCGTTGGATATCACGTGAACCTGCACGTCGTGCTGGTCCCAGAGGGCCTCACGGTGGCGCGGGTGCGGGACCGGGTTCGCCGTGGCGGGCATACCGTGCCCGAGGACAAGATTCGCGAGCGATACCACCGGCTGTGGGGCCTCGTGGCCCAGGCCCGGGCTCTGGCCGAGCGCACCCACGTATACGACAACAGCCGCGCGGCGGTGCCGCTTCGGCTGATCGCCAGTTACGAGCACGGCC
>DAOMFH010000178.1:0-5002 GCA_035429705.1 Actinomycetota bacterium | reverse complement strand
CCGCGGGTGCACTCAAGCACGCCCATCGGCCGGCGGCAGGCTGGGCAACCGTTGCCGGGCTGCTGGTCACCGCAGCGGCGGTAGCGGGATGCCGACGAACCGAGTGCGGGGTCCCGGGACATCGCCCTTCCAGGCCCGCACTGTGAGCCGGTACAGCCGATGCGTGACCAGCCGGCGGATTGTGACGCGAGTCGATGCGGTCCGCCTGACCCGTTGTCGGCCCCGTTCACCCGCCCTCCGCCAGGAGACCGTGTACTGGACATCCGCGGCCACCGGCCAGCGGGGCCACCACCTCACACTCAGCGCTCGCCGACGGCTCGTCACCTGCACCAACGCGATCCGCGGCGGGCGTCGGGTGAGCACGACCTCGTTGGAGAAGACGTCATTGGCCACCGCTGTCCCCTTGGTGGCCTGCAGCCGGAAGGCGTAGTCGTGACCGCGCTGCAGGCCAGTGGCGCGCCACGTCGATTCCGCCACCGGACCAGTTGCTCGGTGCCACGGGGAGTCGGTGGAGACGTCGCGCAGCCAGACGTACTCCCCGGTCGCACCTGGTGGATTGGTCCAGCTTAGAGTGGCCGACTCGGCGGCACCTTCCATAGTGAGCACTGCCGGTGAGCGAGGCCCGTTCGGGACCTGCGGCAGCGGCCTCGGGTAAAGATCTCCGATACCCAGCACGGCCAACGCATCGGCGACTGCCGCCGCCATCTTGACTTCCCCGCTGGCTGCCAGATGCGCGGGGTCGTAGGTGTCCTCGCCGCGCACCATCGCATCCGGGACAGTGACCAGGACGCGCGCGGATGCGGTGTCCAGATCCTGCGCGAGAGCCGGCAGCCCGGCGTTGAACTCCTCCACCCCCTGCGTCCAGGTCTGCGGCAACCCGACGATCACCACGTCCACCTCAGGATCGGCCGAACGCGCCTGTTCGACGAATGACCGGGCCTCCTGCAGCACCGCCGTGGCCGAAAGCCAGTACCCGATCAAGTCGTTCAGTCCCAATCCGACCACGACCACGTCGGGGTGGTACTGGTTCACCAGCCCGGCGACCGGGTATTTCTGGGATGCGAAAGCGGTCCGCCAGTAGGCCGCGTGGTCTGCGTCGAAGGCCGGGTCGACGTAGTCATGGGAACTCGAGCCAGGCTGACTCTCGTCGTACAGATCGTCGCGGGGACCCACGAGATCGACGGCTTGCCCGGTCGCGGTCAGGTGCTGCCACAACCTGTAGCGCCACGTCCAGTCCCCGCTCGACCCCTGCATGACCGAATCCCCGACCAGCAGCACACGAGTGGGCTCCCCGCTCGAACTGGGCGTCACCGGGGCAAGAGCGAGAACCAGCGCTGCGGCCAGCGCCGTCGATGTCAACCTGCCACCTCGGCCCACGCCTCACCTCGTCCCCGGTGCAGTCCGACCGCGCCACCTTCAGCATGCGCGCGGCACGAAGGGGACGCGCGGTGGCGGCATCCGCGCCGCTGGAGGATAGGCCGAATCATCGACTCTGCCCGTGGGTGAGCAACCCGCGGTGAGCCGCAGTCACCCTCACTGTCAGGTCCGATGCCGGGCCTCCGGCTGGACCAATCTCCATCTGCAGTCGGACCCCGCCTCAACTCCAAGGGGAATTGTCGCCCGGCACGGGGACGCCTACCATTTGGCCGTGGACGCCGCCGACCGTCGGACCGACATGGCGTTCATCGCGACAGCAGTCGGTGTGGCGATGATCCTGGTCGTGGGCTGGGTGGTGGATGCCAGTCCCATGTCCACGGGGGAGGGTTGGCAGAGGCGGACCGCAGTGCTCCTGGCCGTTGCCCTTCTTTGGGCGCTGGCCCTCTTGCGCGGTCTGAACCCGGTGGTGCTGACGATTGGTGTCGCTGCCGGCGTGAGTTGGCTGAACTACGACAGGCTCACCGATGCGCGCAGCGGCGGTCCGTCTCTGGTGATCATGTTGCTGGCCGTGTGGTGGACGGCCCTCGTCGGCACCCGCCGCCAGACAGTGCTCGCGGTCGTGCTGGGGCTGCTCACCTCGCTGACCTACCTGCTCGACGGGGACCTGGCGAGCATCACCGGGATGGCTCTGGTGACCGTGCTGGGCGCCGTCGCGGCCCGCTCATATGCGGGGCAGCAGCGCTTGCTGGCCGACCTGCGGCAGGCTCAGCGCCTGTTGGCCGATCAGGCTGCGGCGGCGGAACGAGCCCGGATCGCCAAAGAGGTCCATGACGTTGCAGCGCACTCTCTGGCCATCACGATGCTCCACCTCACTGGTGCACGGATGCTGGCCATGCGGTTGCACGCTGATCACCGGGTGATCGAGGCGGTAGACCGGGCCGAACAGGCCGGCCGGGAGAGCTTGACCGAGTTGCGCGCCGCAGTGGGGCTGTTGCGGGATCCAGATCCACCGGTCACTCGGAACGGCCCGCCCGCCGGCGCGACCACCGTCGTGACCGGCACGGCCGGGGATGCGATCAAGCGGCTCGTGGAGCAGTACGCCGACGCGGGTCTTGCTGTGACGCTGCAGGTGAACGGCGATACCGGGCGCCTCCCCCCGGAGGTCGGCCGCGCGCTCTACCGCGCCGTCCAGGAGTCCTTGGCCAATGTGGTGCAACATGCTGGGCAGGTCGCTACCCGGGTCCAGATCGAGGTGAACGACCACTGCACGCTGGCCGTCCGGAACTCCCCTGCCGGTGCCCCCTCAGCAGACAGTGGAGGCGGACATGGGCTGTACGGGATTCAGGAGAGGATCGAGGCCCTCGGCGGCACGGTGACTGCCGGGCCTGACGCGCAGGGCTGGCAGGTTCGAGCACACATCCCACTGGGGAGGCGCGGACATGAGTGACCCTTCAGCCGCAGCGATCCGTGTCCTTTTGGCCGACGACCAGGCCCTGGCCATTGCCGGCCTGCGGCTGATCCTGTGCTCGGAGGAGGGATTCGAGGTCGTGCAGGAGTGCCGCGACGGAGTCCAGGTTCTGGATCGCTACCGGGAAGCTCACGCCGACGTCATCGTCATGGACGTGCGGATGCCGCACCTCGACGGGGCGGAGACGACGGCGCGGCTGCGTGCGGACGCCGCGGCCCCGCCGGTGCTGATCTTGACAACCTTCGGCGAGGACGAGGTCCTGTCCGCTGCTCTGCGCGCCGGCGCCTGCGGGTTTCTGCTCAAGGACGCGCCCGGCGAGGAGATCGTGCGGGCGGTCCGGACGGTGGCTGCGGGCGGCGCCTACCTTGACCCGCAGGTGACCCATCGGGTGCTTGCCGGGTACCGGCATGGCATCGTCGTCACCTCCCCTGACGACCGCCTCAGCGCGTTGACCGCGCGGGAACGTGAGGTCCTGCAACTGATCGGGTGCGGCCGGACCAATGAGGAGATCGCTTCGGCCCTCTTCATCGCCGAGGCCACGGTGAAGACCCACGTGAGCCACGTGTTCGACAAACTCGGTCTGCGGGACCGTGCGGCCGCTGTCGTGTTCGCGTTCGACCACGGCCTGGTCCGCCCCGGGGACCGCCACACGTCGGATTGACATTGCGACCGCAGGGGGAACCGTTGTGCACCCACGGGGGTGGCGCCGGTCGAGCCGATCCACTTCCGCGGTCCGATGTGCCGAACCCGAAGCGTTCATAGCGTCGAGGGCATGAATACGTCGATCCCAACTCCCATCCCACGTGAAGCAGTCCAGTCCGGCACGGTCAGTCAGGACTCCGGAGACCCCCCGGCTGGCACTGCAAGTACCGCGGCGTGGGCATCGCTGGTCCTCGGCATCGCCGGGCTCCTGCCCGTCCTGCCGTTGGTCGGCTCGCTGGCTGCCATCATCACGGGCGCCCTCTGGGCAAACGAAGGCCCCCGGAGGTCGCGGCAGGTGGCCAGAACCGGGCTGGCACTAGGCGTCCTCGGGCTCGTGGCCCCTTCGGTGTTCCTGTTCGTCTACTGCGTGGTACTCGGCTATCCGTTCCCCATCCACCCCTACGCGCCGGGCCACTGACCTCCCGTGATCACACCGCCCACTTCCGCACAGGACATCAACGTCCCTGCCGCCCCGGCCCCTGACCACCCCCGGAGACCAGCACTTCGTCCCGCCCTCGAGGCCGTCGCGTTCGTCGCTGTCTGGGTTGCCCTCGGAGTAGGTCCGGTGCGCGATCCACTCGCCTACCTGCTCCTCGGAATCCCGCTCACGGCGATCTTCCAGCTCACCGTGCGTCGCCGTCCGCTCGCCGAACTGTGGATCGGCGACGGCAGGTTCCGGCGGCCGCCAGCAACCGCGTGGGCGGTAACCACCGCCGTCCTCGCCGTCGTGCCCCTCTGGACGGCCGGGCAGGCCCTGATGCAGCGGGAGTGGATGTCCATGGCCTGGGCCAGTGCAGCATGCTGCGGAGCCGCCGTAGGTGCAGGCGTGGTGCTCCAACGCCGGGCGCGCTCTGCGCCGAGCTGCCCAGGGGGATGGCCCCGCGGGATCGGGGCCGCGATCGGGGCGGTGAGCATTGGCGCCGCCCTCTTCACGTTGAGCGCGCTGCTGACACCGGCCGATCGATCATTGAGCCCCCTGGGTGCGCTCGGTGTCTTCATCCACTCGACCCTGCTCTACCTGCCCGCGGTCTTCGTGCTGGAGGAAGTCACGTTCCGTGGCTGTCTCGACGCGCACCTCTGGCGGCCCGGATCCGCCAGCGGACGACCCGCCCGTGGTCGGGCCGTGTGCACCGCCGTCCTGAGCTCCTGGCTGTGGGGACTGTGGCATCTGCCCCTTGTGGCTGGCGGCTCGACCCCCTGGTTTGTCCTCATCCCCTACCTGGTCACGGTGCACACCCTCATGGGGATCCCGCTCGCAGTCGCCTGGCGGAGGTCGGGGTCCCTCACCCTGCCAGCCGCCGCGCACGCCGTCATCGACGGAATCCGGAACGCGGTCCTGACCACGTGATCCGCGATCACTGGTGGCGAGACGGATTGCCGGGGTCCTCGCAGGGCGCGCCGGGATGCGCCGAACCGTCCGCGCTGACGCGCTCCCTCGGCGAATCCGTGGCATGA
>DAOMFH010000177.1:0-5033 GCA_035429705.1 Actinomycetota bacterium | reverse complement strand
TCATGGTCGCCGGGGACGAGTTCTTCTTCCTGGAGATGAACACCCGGCTGCAGGTGGAGCACCCGGTCACCGAGGCGATCACCGGGCTGGATCTGGTCGAGTGGCAGATCCGGGTGGCCGGCGGCGAGGCACTGCCCCTCGGGCAGGAGGAGATCACCTCCACCGGCCACGCCATCGAGGCCCGCCTCTACGCGGAGGATCCCGCCGCCGGGTATCTGCCCAACACCGGGACTCTGCGCGTGTTCGACCTGACGCCGGCTGAGGGCATTCGGGTCGACACCGGATTCGTCGCCGGGGATGCCGTGACCGCTGCGTACGACCCGATGCTGGCGAAGGTCATCGGGTACGCCGCCACCCGTTCGGAGGCCGCGGCCGGACTGGCTCGGTACCTGCGCGCGGCCGGTGTGGATGGCGTCGTTACCAACAAGGACTCGCTGGCCGCGGTGCTGCAGGAGCCGGACTTCCTGGCCGGCCAGACGATGACCGATTACCTGGACGTCCACCCCGAGGTGCTGAGTCCGCAGGTCGACCGGATCCGCCACGCCCTGGCGGTCCTCGCGACGCACGACGTCACCCCGGGCATCGCCCCAGCCGGTTGGCGCAACGTACCTGCGGTCCCGGAGTGGCTGCGGGTGAGTATCGGCGGGACCGAGGTGACCTTGCGGTGGACCCGCGGCCGGGACGGGACCCTGGCGGTGCAGACTGTGCACGGCGATCCGCTGCTCGGCGAGGCGACTGAGGTCGGCAGTGTGCGGTTGACCCCGACCAGCGTGGAGGTGGACGGCGTGCTCACCCCGGCTACGGTCGCCGGCCAGGACCGCGGCACGGTCACTGTGAACGGACATACCCTGGCCTTCGAGGTGCTGCCGCGATTCGACGAGAACGCCCACGCCGGTGAGGCAGGCGGTCCTACTACCCCGGTGCCGGGAACCATCACCGACGTGCGGGTGGCCGAGGGTGACGAGGTCACGGCCGGCCAGATTCTGGTGGTGCTCGAGGCGATGAAGATGGAACACACCATCACCGCCGACTCGGACGGTTTCGTGACGGCGGTGCATGTGCGCGCGGGTCAGGCGGTGGACGCCCACCAGATCGTGGTCGTGATCGAATGATGCGCCGACTGCGGTGTGGTGGCCCTCGTCAAACGGGTTGACCACACGCGAAGTTGACATTAGCGTCAAGTTCGTGAGACGACCGGTTCGCATTGCCAACTGTTCGGGTTTCTTCGGCGACCGGTTGGACGCCGCCAGGGAGATGGTCGAGGGTGGCCCGATCGATGTCCTGACCGGTGACTGGCTGGCCGAACTGACCATGCTGCTGCTGGCCCGGCAGAAGATGAAGCACGGCGTCGGCTACGCCCGCACCTTCCACCAGCAGTTGGAGCAGGTGCTGCCGGCCTGCCTGGAGTCCGGCATCAAGGTGGTCAGCAACGCCGGTGGCCTCGACCCGCTGGCGGCCGCCCAGGCCGTGGCCGACATGGCCGCCGAGAAGGGGCTAACGGTGAAGGTCGCTTCCGTGAGCGGCGACGACCTGCTGCCGCGCTTCGCGGAGATCGGTGGCGACTGGATCAACATGGACACCGGCGAGCCGTTCGCCGGCCACCCGCTGAGCGCGAACGCCTATTTCGGCGCCCGGGGGATCGTGGCGGCGCTGGCAGCCGGTGCCGACGTGGTCGTGACCGGCCGGGTCACCGACGCAGCCCTGGTCATCGGACCGGCGGCGTGGTGGCACGGCTGGGATCTCGACGCCGCCGAGACGGTGGATGCCCTCGCGGGCGCGCTGGCCGCCGGACACGTCATCGAGTGCGGGGCGCAGGCCAGCGGCGGCAACTACGCGTTCTTCCGCGAGGTGCCGGGCCTGGAGCGGGTCGGTTTCCCGATCGCCGAGATCGCCGCCGACGGCACCAGCGTGATCACCAAACACCCGAACACCGGCGGACTGGTCTCCCCGGGCACGGTGACCGCCCAGCTGCTCTACGAGGTCGGTGACGAGCACTACCTGAACCCCGATGTGACCGCCCGGTTCGACACCATCGAGGTCGATCAGGTCGGCAAGGACCGGGTGCGGCTGTCCGGCACGCGCGGCGAGACCGCGCCGGAGAAGTTGAAGGTGGCGATCAACTACCTCGGCGGTTTCCGCAACTCGATCACGCTGGTGCTCACCGGGGCGTATGCGGCGGAGAAGGCCGACATCGCCATCCGCACCATCTGCGGAGTCGGGCTGGCTGAGGCCAAGGTGCTCACCCCGGCGCAGCTCGGGGCGCGCAGCCGGCTCGGGGTGCGGGAACTGAGCGTGAGCTACACCCCGCCGGCCAGCGACGATCCGCGCGACGTGTCCGAGGCGCAGGGGCGACTGGTCCTGACGGTCAAGGACGACGACCCGAAGAAGGTCGGCAAGGCGTTCACCCGCCCGGCGGTGGAGTCCGCCCTGGCGTCCTACCCGGGGATGTTCCCGACCGCTCCCCCCGCCGACGGCACCCCATACGGGGTCTACTGGCCGTCGAGCGTGGCGGTCGAGGATGTGCCGGTGGTGGTCGCGATGGATGGTGTGGAGATCGCCCGGGTGGCGGGGGGAAAGCAGTTGCCGGCCCCCCCGATCCCGCGGATGCCCCTGACGTCCCCGCCGCAGGAGTCGATCATCGCCGGCCCGTTCCTGCGCCGGCGGCTGGGCACGTTCGTGGGGGCCCGCAGCGGAGACAAGGGCGGAAGTGCGAACGTCGGCTTCTGGGTCCGGGATCCCGCCGAGGACGCGGCGGTCGCACTGGCCTGGCAGGAGGCCGATGCCCTCACCGCCCCGGCGGTGGACGCGCAGCACGACACCGAGGAGGTGTGGGCCGCCGACACGAGCCTCGACGTCGATGCCGAGGCCCTGGCCCTGGCCGACGCCCGCTACGAGTGGCTGTGCGACTTCCTGACCCGTGAGCGGCTGGCCGAACTACTGCCCGAGGCCGCCACCCTGCCGGTGGAGATCCATTACTTCCCCCGAATGCGAGCGATCAACGTCGTCATCAAGGGTCTGCTCGGCCGGGGCGTCTCGGAGACCACCCGCACCGATCCGCAGGCCAAAGGACTGGCCGAGCAACTGCGTGCGGTGTGGATCGACGTGCCGGAAGCCCTGTTGTGACACCACGGACCGAGCGGGGCCGGCGCACCCGGGCCACGCTGCTCGCCGCGGCCCGCAAGGCGTTCGAGGAGCGTGGTTTCGACGACTGCCGGATGAACGACATCGCCGATGCCGCGGCGGTGTCGCACGGCACGGTCTACACCTACTTCAGTTCCAAGGAGGAACTGCTCGGACAGGTGGTCGACGAGTTGCTCGTGGAGCTGCAGGACGACCTGCGCACCTCCAGCAAGGACCCGATGCAGCGTATTGACGCAGCCAACCGGCATTACCTGAGCGCCTACCAGCAGAACTCCCGGCTGCTGCGGGTCATAGAGCAGGCATCGGTGACCCATCCGGAGATGGGACAACGACTCGATGACTTCCGGCGGCGCTACCACGCGCGGGTGAGTCAAGCCCTGCGCCGCCTGCAGGAGCAGGGCCGGGTGCGCCCCGACCTGCCCGCGGACGTCACGGCAACCGCCCTGTGCGCGATGGTCGAGGGCTTCTCCCGCTACTGGGACCAGGACTACACCGACGACATCAACGAGACGCTGACCCGCCTGTGGGTGAACGCCCTCGGCCTACGAGATGAGGTGGCATGAAACTGACCGAAGAGCACGAGCAGTTCCGCAAGGCTGTGCGGCAGGTGGTCGACAACGACATCAATCCGCACGTCGACCAGTGGGAGGCCGACGGGATCTTCCCGGCCAAGCAGGTCTTCGCGAAACTCGCCGCGATCGGCGCACTGGGCCTGGAGTACGACCCGCAGTTCGGCGGGCAGGGCGCGGACCATTCCTACACCCTGGTGCTCGGCGAGGAACTGGGCCGGATCAACTGTGCCGGTGTGCCCATGGCCATCGCGGTGCAGGTCGGGATGGCCACCCCGTCGTTGGCCAACTTCGGCTCGCCCGAACTCAAGCGCGCCTATCTCGCCCCGGCCATGCGCGGCGAGATGGTCGCCGCGATCGCGGTGTCGGAGCCCGGTGCCGGGTCCGATGTGGCCGGGATCCGCACCCGCGCGGTGCGCGACGGCGACGACTGGGTGATCAACGGCCGCAAGATGTGGATCACCAATGGCACCCAGGCTGATTGGCTGTGCCTGCTGGCCCGCACCTCCGACGAGGGCGGGTACGCCGGCATGTCGCAGATCCTGGTGCCCACCTCCACGCCGGGTTTCAGCGTCGGGCGCAAGATCGACAAGATGGGCAACTGGTCGTCGGACACCGCCGAACTGGTCTTCGAGGACGTCCGGGTCCCGGTGACCAACACGATCGGCGAGGCCGGCCGCGGCTTCCAGCAGCAGATGGCCCAGTTCCAGGACGAGCGGCTGATCGGGGCCTACATGGCGGTGGCCAGCATGCGCAAGGCACTGGACAAGACCAAGGATTATCTGCAGCAGCGCGATGCCTTCGGCAAGCCGCTGCTGGCCAACCAGTACCTGCAGTACAAACTCGCCGAACTCTACGCCGACGTGGATGTGCTCGAGGCGTACTGCCGCACCTGCGCGGCCGCGTATGTGGCCGGTGAGGACGTGACCCGGATGGCCACCGTGGCCAAGCTGAAGGCCGGCCGTGTCCAGCGGGTGGTGGCCGACACGTGTGTGCAGTTCCACGGCGGCATGGGGTACGCCGAGGAGAACTGGCCCGCGCGGTACTTCCGGGACTCCCGGCTGACCTCCATCGGCGGCGGGGCGGACGAGGTCATGCTGCGGGTCCTGGCCTTGCTGGAAGGGATGGGCCGCAAGTGAGGTACGAGGCCGCCGCCGGGGTTGCCACCCTCACACTGGACAATGCCGAGGGGCGCAACGTGCTCGACGCCGCCACGATGGCGGCGATGACCGACGGGTTCGCGCGGGCCGGGGAGGACCCGGCCGTTCGGGTCGTGGTGCTGGCCGCCGAGGGCCGGGCGTTCTGCGCCGGGGCGGATCTGCG
>DAOMFH010000176.1:0-5035 GCA_035429705.1 Actinomycetota bacterium | reverse complement strand
CCAGGACCAGGCCGATGGTCCAGATCGCGAGCTTGCCGGTGTGCCCGAGCCCGAAACCGCGCAGCCCTTTGACGTAGCCGAACCGGAACCCGGACCGCAGCAGAACCGGGATGAGGACCAGCGCCTGCAGGACCACGCCCAAGGTCGTCATGACGCCCAGCCAGGCGACCTGGCCGTCGGTGATCGTGGTCACATCCAACTGGTCGCCGGCGAACCACAGAAAGGCGATGCTGGCCCCGATCACGACCAGGTTGTTGACGATGGGCGCGAACATGGGGGAGCCGAAGTGCCCGCGCGCGTTGAGAACCTGGCTGAACATCGTGTACAGGCCGTAGAAGACGATCTGCGGCAGGCACAGCCGGGCGAACGCCACGGCCAGGTCGAACTCCCGCGGGGAGTACTCGCTGGTGGCGTACAAGTGCACGATCCACGGCGCGGCCAGGACCGCCACGACGGTCAGCGCCAAGGTGATGACGGTGACGACGCGCAGCAACCGGTTGGCGAACCCGTGCCCGCCGTCCTCGTCGTTGTGCATGTGCCGGACCAGTTGTGGGATGAACACCGCGTTGAGTGCGCCCCCGGCCACCAGGATGTAGATGATGTTGGGCAGCGAGTTGCCGAGGCTGTAAGTGTCTGCGAGGGTGCCGAAGCCGATCGCGGCCACCAGCGCCATGTCCCGCACCAAGCCGGTGGCGCGTGAGGTGATCGTGCCGACCGCCATGAGCGCGCTGGAACGCAGCACCCCCGCCTGTTCGGAGGTGCTCACTCGTGCTCCTGGCGGGCCTTGCGGCGCCGGAAGAAGTTCATCCCCAGCATGTAGGCGAGGACGACGAAGGCCGCGGTGACCACATAGGCAGCGGCGCGGGAATAGGCGGTGGTCCGCACCTCGACCGTCACCGGCTCGCCGTAGCGGTGCCCGTCCGGAGTGGTCAACTGCATGGTCACCGGCAGTGTGCCGGACCCGACGACCTTCGCCTCCACCTCGCGGCTGATCTTGCGTCCGGCCGGGACGCGGAACGGTTCGATATCGTCGGCCATCAGCCGGGCCGGCTCCGCGGAAGTCAGCCGGATCCCCACGGTCACATCCTGGCCCAGGTCGTTGGCCACCGTCACCGGGATACGTCCGGTGTCCCCGGGCAGGGTGAACGTGCCGGCCGTGGCCACGCGCACCTGGTCGATCTGCTGGGCAAGTTGCGCGGACACGGTGCGCACCAGTTGCTCCCCGGCCGGTAGGTCGAATCGCCACGCCCCAGCCGTCTGGCGCATGACCGCCTGGTCGTAGCCGAGCCCGGCCGGCGTCAGCAGTATGGACTCGAAACGGCGAGCCGACCTCTGCTGGAACTTCACCGCCGCCAGGTAGTCGCGAGGGAGTTCCGCCGCGTGCTGGTCGGGACCGTACGGCACTCTCATCCGGGGTACCTCGACAGCTTGGCGCCGCGCCGAACGCAGGGAGACCAATCGTGCGTACGGAACCTGCCCGAGGGCTCGCAGGGTCTGCCGGAGGAAGGTGCTGCGTGGGCTCCACAGCGGATCGGCCGCCGCGACGATGCTGCGCGGCACCTCTGGGAGTTCGCCCGCGCTCATGGCCACCTCGGAGAGCAGCCGCTGCCGCGCCAGCAGGGCCTCGCCCCGGCTGCCCTGGGGCATGGCCAGGGCGGCGCTCAGTCCGGAGTCCGTCAGCACGACCGGCAGGTTGCCCCAGGTCGTGAACCCGTCCGGGGTGTAGGTCAAGGGGGGAGTCGGGGGCAGCGCCGCATCCGACAGCAGCAGTTGGGTCGCCCCGGCGTCCCGGAATGCCCGCACCGCCTTCTGCGAAGCGACCCCGCCCGTGGGCCAGGCCAGGACCTGGTCCACGGGGGCACGGATCCCGGCCGACACGTCGGCGGCCGCGCGTTCGGTCGCCTCCACCACGACCTCGTTCATGTGCGCACGCTCCAGCGCAGTGGCATCGGGCAGTGCGTTGGAGGTGGCCATCGAATACTGGTTCCCGGCTGCCTGGCGGGCGGAGGCCAGCCAGCGCTCGGCCACGGCACCTCCGGATCCGGTGCTGGCCGGGGAGCCGGCCCGACTGTTGATCACCGTGTACCCGTCGACCATGTCCTCGGCGGTCTGCAACAGGGCCGGGTCGAACACCCAGGTGATCCGAGCAGCGCCCGCTCCGGCGATGATCCGCGCCAGGCGTCCGCCGGGGGCCATCTCCGCGGCCGTGCGCTCACTCAGCTGCGCCCCGGCCAGTGCGCGGTCGGGCGGTGCGGTGACCGGCCACAGCCAGACGAGCCGGGCCGGTTCGACACTTCCCTGCGGGAACCAGGGCAGGAACGTCCTGGTGAGTCCCAATCGCTGAGTCAGACCGTCCGGGCTGGTGCCGATCACTTCGGCTCCTGCCACGTAGACCCCCGCCGCCGACAGCGGAAGACTGTCCAACGGCAGTTCGAGCGACCAGCCGAGGCGGGTGTGGGCGGGCAGGAAGGGGATCGGCTCACTGACCGCCAGCGTCGGGGGGCCGTCCCAGTCGGAGGAGCCGTCGGTGACCTGGGGGATCTCCGAGCGGGTGGTCAGGGGACCGCTGGACAGCAGCAGTCTCACCTGAATCGCGGTGACGTCCTCGTCGGAGCGGTTGCGCACGTTCCCGGCCAGGCGCAGCGTCTTGCCCGGCTGCGGATTCAACGGAGTCATCGAGGTGATGCTGACCTGAACGGTGTCCGTTGGCAGTTGGCCCGGGAGGGCAGTTGCCGGTGGCCCGGTGCCCACGGACAGCACCAGGAGAAGCAGCAGGGCCAGGAATCGAGCCACTAGACCTCGCCGAGCCGGCCACGAGCCTTGGCGGCCAGGCGGCGCTCGTCCCGGTAGGCGAGGCGGGACGGTACGTCGTCGAACGGCACCCACTGCACCTCGACGACCTCCATGTCCTCGTCGCAGATCTCGCCGGACTCGAAGCGCATCAGGAAGTGGTGGACCGTCTTGTGGATGCGGCGGTCCTCGACCGCGAACCAGAAGTCGATGACCCCGAGCGGCTCGATGATCTCGGCGGTCAGGCCGGTCTCCTCGAGAACCTCCCGCAAGGCCGCCTCCTCGACGGTCTCGCCGCTCTCCACGTGCCCCTTGGGCAGCGACCAGACCAGCCGCCGCCGCCGGTCGTAGCGGGCGATGAGCGCCACGAGCACTTGATCCCCGTCTCGGCGCACCACGAGGCCACCGGCGCTGGTCTCGTCCACGGTCGAGCGCGCCCGCGTCACGTACCGCAGGTTGAACCGCGATGGAGACGGATGGGGCATGATCGCCAGGATAGGCGCATTTGCGCTGCAGGGGTGGCAGGCATCCGAGGTGGGGTCGGGCCCGGCGACCTGCGCAAGGGTCCGGCCGTGCCGCCCGACTACCCTGTTGCGGTGAGCCACCCCGTCCCACCGCTGCAGGCGCTGCATCAGGTCCGTGACGCCGCGCTGACGCGCTTGCTGGCTGAGTGGCCCGTGCTCACGGAGATCGGTGACCGGTTCGCGAGGGCCGGCTTCGAGGTGGATCTGGTCGGCGGGTCGGTACGCGATGCCATCCTCGGGCGCGACGTGGTCGACCTCGACTTCGCCACCGACGCCCGTCCGGAACAGGTCATCGCACTGTTGTCGGGTTGGGCCGACTCGGTGTGGGACATCGGTGCCCGCTTCGGGACGGTGGGCGCGGACAAGGACGGCGTGCAACTGGAGTTCACCACCTACCGGGCCGACCTGTACGAGCCCGGTTCGCGCAAGCCCGAGGTGGAATACGGCGGCAGTCTGCTCTCGGATCTGGGCCGGCGGGACTTCACAGTCAACGCGATGGCGTTGCGGCTGCCAGACGCACAGTTCATCGACCCGTTCGACGGGCTGCTCGACCTGGCGGTGCGGCGGCTGCGCACCCCGGGTTCCCCGGCGGACTCCTTCTCCGACGACCCGCTGCGGATGCTGCGGGCCGCCCGCTTCGCGTCCCAACTGGGGATGAACGTAGAACCGGAGGCGGTCGATGCGATGGCCGGGATGGCCGAGCGCATCGATGTCGTCAGCGCGGAACGGATCCGTGACGAACTGGTGAAACTGATCCTCTCCCCGGTGCCCCGGACCGGGCTGCAACTGCTGGTGGACACCGGACTGTGTGAGCGCTTCCTGCCCGAACTGCCGGCACTGAGGCTCGAGATCGACGAGCACCATCGGCACAAGGACGTCTACCAGCACTCCCTGACCGTGCTCGAGCAGGCGATCGACCTCGAGACCGGGCACGAACCGGTCAGCGCGCCGGACTTCGTGCTGCGTTTCGCGGCACTCATGCACGATGTCGGCAAACCGCGCACCCGGAAGCTGGAACCCGGCGGCGGGGTGTCCTTCCACCATCACGAGGTGGTGGGCGCGAAGATCACCCGCAAACGGATGCGAGCCCTGCGCTTCGACACCCGGACCACCGACCAGGTCTGTCAACTGGTCGGCCTGCACCTGCGTTTCCACGGCTACGGCGGCGGGGAGTGGACCGATTCCGCGGTCCGCCGGTACGCCCGCGACGCCGGGGATCAACTCGTCCGGCTGCACAAGCTCACCCGTGCGGACTCGACCACCCGCAATCGGCGCAAGGCCGCCGCCCTGCAGCGCACCTACGATCACCTCGAGCGCCGGATCGCCGAACTGGCACAGGCCGAAGAACTGGCCGCCGTGCGCCCCGACCTCGACGGCAACCAGATCATGCGAATCCTGGGGATCGGCCCCGGCCGCGAGGTCGGTCAGGCGTACAACCATCTGCTGGAACTACGTCTGGAGCGCGGCCCGATGTCGCAGCAGGATGCGGAAGCCGAACTGCGTGCCTGGTGGGCCGCGCGGGAGCGCTGAGGCCGGCCGCATGCGGGCGGGCGTGTGGTCGTGCGGATCGGCTGGAGTAGCCCGCCCGCGGCGGCGTGGCGGCGTGGCGGGGGCCGTGGGAGCGCTTGGGGTGTGTCGCGTGGTGCTGCTGGGGGTGCCTGCCCGCGACTGTTGCGTGGTTGGGGATGTTGATCACCGCGAACCCCCAACGCTGCAACAGT
>DAOMFH010000175.1:2113-5045 GCA_035429705.1 Actinomycetota bacterium | reverse complement strand
TCGCGGGCGACCAGCGCTCCCTGGTCCGGACCACCCCGCGCAGCACCACGGTGGTGACCGGCACGGTGTCCTACGACGAACTCGCGGAATTCGTGGGCAGACTGGCCGCATGAGCGCGCCCACCCTGGAGGAGCCGTGGCCGCTGCGCGTCATGCTCAAGCACTTCCAGGACTGGGTGGGGCGCCTCGGCCAGGTCTGGGTGGCCGGGGAGGTCTCGAGTGTCCGCCGGGCCGGTGGGCGCGTCTATCTCACCCTGCGCGACGAGCAGGGTGATCTCAGCGCCGATGTCGCGATCCCCCCGCGCGGCCTCGTGGACCTGATGCGGACCCCGGAGCGCGGGGACCGGGTGATCGTGCTGGTCAAGCCCTTCCTCACCAGGCAGACGAGGGTGCTGCTGCAGGCCAGCGAGATCCGGCTGGCAGGGGTCGGAGACCTGCTGGCGCAGATCGAACGCCTCCGGCGACTGCTGGCCGAAGAGGGCCTGTTCGCGACCCACCGCAAGCGGACCCGGCCGCTGATCCCGCGTGCGGTCGGCGTGGTGACCGGGCGTGACAGCGACGCGCTCAAGGATGTGCGCCGGATCGCCACCTCCCGGTTCCCGGGAGTGCGGCTGGAAGTGCGCGAGGTGGCCGTTCAGGGCCGTTCGGCTGTCTCCCAGGTGACGGCGGCGCTGCGGGAACTGGAGGGGCAGCCCGAGGTGGATGTCATCATCGTGACCCGCGGCGGGGGATCTCTGGAGGACCTTCTGCCCTTCTCCGACGAGGGCCTGGTGCGCGCGGTCGCAGCGATGATCACCCCGGTCATCAGCGCCATCGGGCACGAGGCGGACCGGCCCATCCTCGACGACGTGGCGGATGCCCGGGCCTCGACGCCCACCCACGCCGCGACGCTGGCCGTCCCGGACGTCGCGGAAGTGCTGGCGCACGTCGACCGGCTCCGGGGGCAGTTGCGTTCCCGGGTGCGCGCCCGGGTCGATCACGAACGAAAGTGGTTGCAGACCTGGCGTGAACGCCGGGTGCTGCGGGATCCGTCGGTGCTGCTGGCGGGACCGCGTGAGAGAGTGGCGTGCCGGGCGCGGTTGCTGCCGGCGACGGGCCGACTGCTGGATCGCCACCGGATGGACCTGGCCGGTTTGGACCTACAACTACGAGCGCTGTCCCCGCAGGCCACCCTCGACCGGGGCTACGCCCTGGTGACCGATGTTGAGGGGCACCTGGTCCGGTCCGTGCCGACGCCGGGTGATTTGGTCCACGTCCGTGTGCAGACGGGAACCTTCGATGCCCGGGTGGAGGGAGTCGCAGATGAGTGACACAACTGACGAGAACGGGGCGGCCGGAGCGCCGCCAGGGGTTGATCCGGTCGACCCCCGCCTGACGTTCGAGGCGGCCCGTGACGAACTCGAGTGGATCGTGCGCAAACTCGAGGACGGCAACGTCACGCTGCAGGAGTCGCTGGACCTCTGGGAGCGCGGCGAGCGGCTGGCGGCTCACTGCGACCGGTTGTTGGGCCAGGCCGAGACCCGCCTTGAGGCGGCGAAGGCACAGTTGCCGGACCCCACGTAGCATTGAACGATGGGAAAGGTTCTACTGGCTGCACCTCGTGGCTACTGCGCCGGCGTCGAGCGGGCGGTGGTCACGGTGGAGAAGGCCCTGGAGTTGTACGGCCCCCCGATCTACGTGCGCAAGCAGATCGTGCACAACGTGCACGTCGTGGCAGACCTCGAGAAGCGGGGTGCGATTTTCGTGGACGAGACCGACGAGGTGCCCGAAGGCGCCCGGCTCGTGTTCAGCGCGCACGGCGTGGCCCCGACGGTGCACGAGCAGGCGCAACTCCGTGGACTGCAGACCATCGACGCCACCTGTCCGCTGGTGACCAAGGTTCACAACGAGGCCAAGCGGTTCGCTGAAGCCGGCTACCAGATCCTGTTGATCGGCCACGAGGGCCACGAGGAGGTCGAGGGAACCGCCGGTGAGGCCCCGGATGCGACGATCATCGTCGGTTCGCCGGACGAGGCCGACAAGGTGAGCATCGATCCGCAGCGTCCCGTGGCCTGGTTGTCACAGACCACCTTGTCCGTCGACGAGACCATGCAGACCGTCGACCGGCTCCGGGAGCGCCTGCCCCTGCTGATCGACCCACCCAGTGACGACATCTGCTACGCCACCCAGAACCGGCAGGCTGCGGTCAAGCAGATCGCGCCGCAGTGTGACCTGCTCATCGTGGTGGGTTCGGAGAACTCGAGCAACTCCGTGCGACTGGCCGAGGTCGCCCGCGAGGCGGGAACCCCCAGTCACCGCATCGACGACGCGACGCAACTGCAGACCCAGTGGCTCACCGGGGTGTCGACCGTGGGCATCACATCCGGGGCCAGCGTGCCGGAGTCCCTGGTCGAGGAGATCCTGGCGGCGCTGGAGGCGCAGGGCTTCGACGAGGTCGAGACCGTGCGGACGATCGAGGAGAGCCTGGTGTTCGCCCTTCCGCCGGAGTTGCGCCGGGATCTCAAGGCGGCCTCCGCGACCTGATCAGCGGTGCAGGATCCAGCGGCGGATGATCACGACCAGTGCCGCCGCACCTGTACCCGCGAAGATCCAGGGTGCGTTGAATGCCAGGCCGGCCACGACCATGGCTCCTTCCCGGATCAGCAGGTTGTCCGTGGCCCCCGTCAGCAGGTCCAGCTGTCCGGCGACGACGATCGCCGTGAAGTAGGCCAGCGGCGGGGTGATGATCGTGGTGGACAGGTCCCGGTAGCCGACGGTGGCCGCTGCGATCACGGAGATCACCACGAACACCACGCCCGTGATGAAGGTGATGCTGCCGTTGAGCATGGTGTCGACCACGGCGGTCAGGATCGTCACCGCGAACGAGAGCAGAACCATGAGTCCCACTCGGAGGCCGCTGCTGTCTGCGGGACTCCGGGGAGGATTCACGCCGG
>DAOMFH010000175.1:0-2013 GCA_035429705.1 Actinomycetota bacterium | reverse complement strand
CATCTGGTTGTAGCTGCCCACGGCGTCGCCCAGGGACTTGCCCAGTTTGCCGATGTGCCCGGACATGGTCGCCAGCCGGTCGTGCACCTGCCGGCCGGCCTGGAGCACGTCGCGGGCCTGGTCGGCCATGGCCGCCTGCTGCCACGCCCAGGAGATGCTGCGCAGGGTGGCCATGAGCGTGGTGGGGGTGGCCAGTACCACCTTGCGGTCGAAGGCGGTCTGCAGCAGTTCGGGTCTGGTCTGCAGAGCGACCGCGAGCATGTGCTCGGCGGGCAGGAACATGATGACGAACTCCGGGGTGCCCACTGCTTTCCAGTACTGCTTGGCCGACAGCCTGGTGATGTGGTCGGCCACCGCGGTGGCGTGGATCTGCGCGCGCTGCGGCTCCGCCAGGTCCGGGTCCAGGAACGCGTCGAGCGACACCTTGGCGTCCACGACCACCGTGCGGCCCTGACCCAACTCGATGAGCATGTCGGGACGCAGCGTGGAATCGCCGTCGGAGACCGTGGCCTGCTCCACGAAGTGGACATGGTCGATCATGCCGGAGGCCTCCACCAGCCGGCGCAGTTGCATCTCGCCCCAGGTTCCCTGGTTCTGCGTGCGCGACAAGGCCTGGGTTATCCGCTGCGCCTGCTGCTGGACGTCCTTGGTCGCCTCGCCCATCTGCCGGCCGACGCTCAGCACCCGCTCGGACAGCCCGGTGAGGGCTTGCACCCGCTCGCGCTCGGCGGCGTCGACCTGCGCGGACAGTCCCTGCATGGCCTGCTTGAGTGGCTGCAGGGTCGCATCGAGCGTCCCCCTGGTGGCCAGCTGCTCGGTCAGCGCCGCGCAACGGCCCTCCAGTTCAGCCACCTGGGCGCGGGCGGACAGGAGGCCTATCCGGTGGGCCAGATACAGCGCCGCCACGACGGTGATGAGGGCCAGGACGAGCCAGGCGGGTGCGATGGAGATCATGGAAGTCACTGTGCCCGAGGGGTACGACAAAGCCGTGGCTTTCTACACTTCAGTGGTGTCCCTGACTATCGGAATCGTCGGTCTGCCCAATGTCGGCAAGTCCACCCTGTTCAACGCGCTGACCAAGGCCGGGGCGCTGGCGGCGAACTACCCGTTCGCCACGATCGAGCCCAACATCGGGGTGGTGGGGGTGCCGGAGCCGCGGCTGCAGCAGTTGGCCGACATCTTCGGTTCGGCGCGGCTGGTCCCGGCAACGGTGCAGTTCGTGGACATCGCGGGCATCGTGCGCGGTGCCAGTGAGGGGCAGGGTCTGGGAAACAAGTTCCTGGCCCACATCCGCGAGTCCGACGCGATCTGTCAGGTGCTGCGCGCGTTCCACGACCCCGATGTGGTCCACGTGGAGGGGCGGGTGTCGCCGGCCGAGGACATGGAGACCATCAACACCGAGCTCATCCTGGCCGACCTGCAGACGCTGGACAAGGCCATCCCGCGGCTGGAGAAGGAGGCGCGGCTGCACAAGGACCGGGCGTCCGTGCTGGCCGCCGCGCAGCAGGCCCGGGAGACCCTGGACTCCGGCCGGACCCTCTTCTCCGCCGGCGTTGATCCCGAGCCGTTGCGGGAACTGTTCCTGCTGACCAACAAGCCCTTCATCTACGTGGTCAACTGCGACGAAGAGCAATTGACCGATGAGGGTTTCCGGGCCGAGATGAAGCATTTGGTGGCCCCAGCGGAGGCGGTGTTCCTCGACGCGCAGGTGGAAGCCGAACTCACCGAGCTGCCCGAGGACGAGGCGCTCGAACTGCTGCAGTCCATCGGGCAGCCGGAGTCCGGCATCCAGGCCCTGGCCCGAGTCGGCTTCGACACGCTGGGACTGCAGACCTATCTGACGGCCGGGCCGAAGGAGGCGCGGGCGTGGACGATCCACAAGGGCGACACCGCTCCCGAGGCTGCCGGGGTGATCCACACCGACTTCCAGAAGGGGTTCATCAAGGCGGAGGTCGTCTCCTTCGAGGAACTGCTGGCCGCGGGCTCGATGCAGGAGGCCAAGGCGCACGGCAA
>DAOMFH010000174.1:0-5061 GCA_035429705.1 Actinomycetota bacterium | reverse complement strand
TGGCCGCTGCAGAACCAGTTGTGGCTGGCCGGGGACCATCCCTGGCTATCCGGCGACCGGCCCCTCGCCGAACCGCGAACTTGACGGGTGCATCGTGTGCTCGGCGCCGCGCGGGATGTCGTCCCATGCCCGGGGGTCCTCCAGCGGTTCGATGTGAATGCTGACCACCGTCTCCGGCAGCAGGACGTCGATCTCGTCCTCGATCTGCTGGGCCAGATCATGCGCCTCCCGCACCGGTGACACCCCTGGGACGAGCATGTGAAAGGAGATGAACCGCTGCCGGCCGGCGGCCCGGCTCTGCAGCGCATGGAAGTGCACCTCGTCGGACTCATGACTGGCGAGCACCTCGACGACTTTGTCGATGTCCTCGTCCGTGAGCCGCTCGTCCAGCAGGCCGGACACCGAGTCCCGCAGCAGCCCCCACCCGGTCCAGAGGATGTTGGCACCCACCAGCAAGGCGATGATCGGGTCCAGTGGCACCCAGCCGGTGAGAGCCACCACGCCCACCCCCAGAACCACTCCCGCAGACGTCCACACATCGGTGAGCAAGTGGGTCCCGTCGGCGACCAGCACCATCGATCGGTGCTGCCGGCCGACCCGGATCAGGATGAACGCGACCACGCCGTTGAGTACCGAAGCGACCACCGACACCGCCAGGCCGATCCCCACCTGCTCCAACGGCTGCGGATGGATCAGCCGGTTGACCGCGGTGGCCATGATGGCCGCCGCCGCGGCCAGGATCAGGAATCCCTCGACCATCGCCGACAGGTACTCCGCCTTGCCGTGCCCGAAGTGATGCTCGGCATCGGCCGGCCGGTTGGCCGCACGAAGGGCGAAGACCGCGACCAGGGCCGCCCCGATGTTGACGGTGGATTCCAGCGCGTCCGACAGCAGACCGACGGACCCGGTCAGCTGCCAGGCCAGCACCTTGAGGCCCAGTACGACGAATCCGGTGGCGACCGACAACCAGGCGAAACGTTCGAGAGAGCGGCCGGCCATCAGGACAGCCAGCCCTGCAGGGTCGAAACCGAGGTGCTGCGCGGGACCCGCTCCCGCAGCGCTCGATCGGAGGTGACCACCAGCACATCCGTCAGACTACGCGCCCGCTCGACGATCGTGTCGTCGCCGGACCCCGCGGCCCGCACCACGCGGACCAGGCTGTCCAGCGGCGGGTCGGGCACCGCCACGGCTTGGCCCTCCACGACCACCTCGACATGCGCCGCCAGGACGGGCTGCCCGGCCAATTCCACCCGGCGGCCGGCGATCGAGTCGAGACGCACGAGCAGCCGCTGCGCCGCGCCGGCCCGATCGCGCCACCAGCCGTCGGGACGGCTGCCGACCACGTTGGCGCCGTCGATGACCACACTCACCCGGGGCAGTCGCAGGTCGGGCAGGGAGGCGGCGAATCCGGGATGCAGGTCCCAGTCCGCCAGGTCCGCGACCGGCACCCACTCCAGTCGCACGCTCTCCGCGTGGGCACTGACCGGCGGACGGCGCGCGGTGACTGCCAGGACCGTGTCGTAGCGCCAGTCCGGGTGCTGCAGGCGGTGCACCCCCGTCACCTGGATCAGTGCCGGGTCGATCGCCGCCTCCTCCCGGGCCTCCCGCAGCGCGGCCGCCACGACGCTCTCGTGGGAGTCCCGCGCGCCGCCCGGGATGGCCCAGGTGCCGCCCTGATGCGCCCATCCGGGCCGCAGTTGCAGCAGTACGTGGTCCTGCACCACCAGGAAGACCCCGGCCGCACCCTGCTTACCCCAGTGCCGCGCACCACACGCGCAGCTCACCCAGCCGTTCCCGTCGCGCTCCATCAACGGTTCCTCAGGCCGGCCCGGCAGGCCGGGAGCACCGCCCCGAGCGTGTCGGCCGCCTGCTGCGCGCCCGACTCGAAGTCGGGTCCAGCGTGTACCTGTCCCAGGGCCTTGAGCGCACCCGCCGAGCAGGTCTGCGCGTTGCGCAGTTGTGCCTCGAAGACCGCCACCTGCGCCCGGCTCCTGGCCGTCGCCGTCTTGGCAGACTGTGCGGCGCGCTCAGCCGCCTGCTGGGCGGCCACCTGCCGCTGCACGTTGGCGTCCGCCGCCGCGACCAGTTCCCGCTGCATCCCCAGCAGCTCGGTCACCGCGGCCATCCGCTCGTGAGACGTCGACAACTGCGTGAGCAACTGCTCGTTGCGCGCTGTGAGTTCCGCAATCCTCGCCGACAGACCCTCAGTGGCACCAACGGCGTCGATGCGCTGCGACACCGCCGTATCCGCCCGGGACCGCAGGATGAGATTGATGATCAGCAGTGTCAGTACCAGCACCCCGAGGATCGCCACCGCGATCCGCCAGGCCCGCAGCGGATCGGCTGGGCCGCGGGCGGTCTCCGGCGGGGTGTTCGTCATGTCCGGCCTCCAGATCGCTCGGCCCCCTACGCTATCTGGTGATCCCGGCCCCATCGAAGGACCGGCGCGCGAAGGAGATCCGTGGAACCGACCGCCATCCCGCTCTGGCTGGATTTGTTGGCGGTCGGCGTGGGCGCCGTCTTCGGCGGGGCATTGACCAACCGGCGCGGCGCGCCGATGGTGGGGGTGCTGCTCGCCGGCGTCGTGCTCGGCCTCGGCGGCGGGATCATGCGCGACCTGATGCTCAGCGTAAGACCGGTGGCGGTGAGCAACCCGTGGTTCGTGACTACCGCCGCGGCCTGCGCCCTGCTCGGTGGCCTGCTGGCGCGCCGGCTCTCGGCTGAGTCCGGCGTGCTGGTCCTGCTGGACGCCTGGGCACTGGCGATGTTCGTGGTGATCGGCGCCGGCAAGGCGATGACGCTGGGTGTGAGTCCCCCGGTGGGGGTCTTCCTCGGGATGGTCACCGCGATAGGCGGCGGGACCCTGGTGGACCTGATGACCGGCGAGATCCCCACGGTCATGGCCCAGGGCCCCTGGTACACCAGTGCTGCGTTGCTCGGTTCCGGATACTTCGTGGCGATGTGGCTGGTTCTGCCGAGACCGGTCGACGAGTGGTCCACCATCGTTCTGCTGGTGCTGGTCCGGTTCGCCAGCGTCAAACGGGGCTGGGACGCGCCCAATGTCGACGATCTGCGCCGCTTGCGGCTCAGCCGCGGGCGATCAACTCCTGACAGCGGCCGATGAGCAGCACCACGGCCGGGCCGAACGGCGCGAACGCCGGGTTGTTCGTCTGCCCCGCCCGGTACCGATACCAGATCTGCTGGGCGATACCGGCCAGCCGGAACACGCCGAACACCTCGTAGAACAACCAGTCCGGGCGCGTGCGACCGGCCAGTTCGCAGTACCTGTCGACGAACTCGTCACGGCTGGGCATGCCCTGCGCATTGCTCGGCTGGCGCCGGAAGGCCTGCATCCGCTCGTCGTCGTCGGCCTGCACCCAGTAGGCCAACGCGGACCCGAGGTCCATGAACGGGTCGCCCACGGTGGCCAGTTCCCAGTCGAGCACCGCCCGGATGTCGGAGAGATCATCGGGGTTGAGGACGAGGTTGTCGAAACGCCAGTCGTTGTGGATCACGCAGGCGCCGACATCCGCTGGCTGCCTGTCAGCCAGCCAGGACATGACCTGTTCGGCATCCGGGACATCGTCGGTGAGTGCCTGCCGATAGCGGCGCGACCATCCCTCGACCTGCCGCCGTACGTATCCCTGCCCCTTGTTGAAGGAAGCCAGATCCGGACCGGAAGTGTCCACCGCATGCAGGTCCACGAGCGCGCGGATGAAACTGTCCGCCATCGCCGCCACCGGCGCCCCTTCGGGCATGTCCCGGCGCAGGATCTCCCCGCGCACGTATTCGCACACGAATGCTGGCCGTCCCAGCGGTGACTCGTCGCCGGCCACCGCGAACACCTCTGGAACCTTGCCGAACTGCGGGCGAAGGGCCCGCAACAACCGGGCCTCCCGCTGCATGTCATGTGCCGATGCCGCCTTGCGCCCGACCGGGGAGGTGCGCATCACGACGGTCTCGCCGCTGCCCTCGATCAGGAAAGTCAGGTTGGACGCCCCGCCGGCGAACTGCCGCACGACCCGGATCTCGCCGACCGCGGGCACCTCCCGCTCGAGCCAGGCCTGCACCCCCGGCACGTCGAAGGCGTCTTGCTCGCGGACATGCAACTCAACCATTCCGGTGACCTCTCAGTTCCAGCCGGGCGACATCGCGCAGGTGCACCTCGTCAGGGCCGTCCGCGATACGCAGCGTGCGCAGCCCGGCATACATCTCCGCCAACGGGGTGGCTTGACTCACCCCGGCGCCGCCATGTGCCTGGATGGCCCGGTCCACGACGTCGATGGCCATCTGCGGAACCACGGCCTTGATGCCGGCGATCTGCTGGCGGGCGGCCTTGGCCCCATCGCGGTCGATCAGCCATGCGGTTTGCAGCACCAGCAGTCTGGCCTGGTCGATGGCCAGTCGCGACCTGGCGATCCACTCCCGGACCACCCCCTGATCGGCCAGTGGCCGGTGGAATGCGACACGTTCCAGCGCCCGGTCGCACATGAGATCAAGGGCACGCTCGGCCACCCCGATGGCCCGCATGCAGTGGTGGACCCGGCCCGGGCCGAGTCTGGCCTGCGCGATCGCGAAGCCCATGCCCTCCTCGGCGATCAGGTTGCTGCGCGGCACCCGCACATCGGTGAAGGAGATCTCGGCATGCCCCTGCTGTTCGGCGTAGCCGAAGACGGTCAGGTTCCGCTCGACTCGCACCCCAGGGGTGTCCATCGGCACCAGCACCATGCTCTGCTGCCGGTGGGTTTCGGCGTCCGGATCGGTCTTGCCCATGAGGATCAGGATCCGGCAGCGCGGGTCCATCGCCCCGGTCGTCCACCACTTGCGGCCATTGATCAGGTAGTCGTCACCGTCGGGCTCGATCCGTGTTGCGATGTTCGTGGCGTCCGACGACGCGACCCCCGGTTCGGTCATCGCGAATCCGCTGCGGATCTGTCCGGCCAGCAGCGGCTCGAGCCACTCCTGTTTCTGCTGTGCCGTGCCGAACATGTGCAGCACTTCCATGTTCCCGGTGTCCGGTGCGGCACAGTTCAGGGCCTCCGGCGCCAGGTGCAGGCTGCG
>DAOMFH010000173.1:0-5079 GCA_035429705.1 Actinomycetota bacterium | reverse complement strand
TACCGGTGCCACGCGAACGCCGGTGTCGCGTTGCCGGCGCAACCACGCTGCCGGCGTGAGCCCCCGAATCACTTCACCGGCAAGCCGCAGTCGTCCCCGCACGCGCGATGAATCCCCCCGATGGTCGACAACCGGTACAGCCCGTACAAGGGGCTGTACCCGACGAGAGCCGACACGATGACCAGACCCGCCAGACCCACGACCGGCCAGGCACCGGTCGCGACCGCGACACCCACGAGTGCCACCGCACCGCCCAGTCGGACCACCCGATCCAGCGTCCCCACGTTGCGGGTCATGGGTTCATCATGCCCCGCATCCTGCCGATCTCCTGCTCCTGCGCGGTGATGATGGCCTCGGCCATCGAGGCCACGGCGGGATCGCTCGTGGATGCCTGAACCTGCTGGGCCATCTCGATCGCGCCCTGGTGGTGCTCGATCATCAACGACGCCCACATCTGGTCGAACTGCGGGCCGCTGAGCCGCTGGAGCTGCCGCATCTGTCCAGCGGTCATCATCCCCGACACACTCATGCCGCCCATGTCGTGGCCGCTGTGGTCCATTCCGGCCATGCCGTTGCCGTTCGCGGTGCCCGGCATCGCGGTCGGGGCGCCCCACCGCTGCAACCACTGGGTCATCTGCTGGATCTCCGGATCCTGGGCGGCCTTGATCTGTTCGGCCAACTGCCGCACCTGCGCGGAGGCGCCTGAGCCGGGGGACAGGGCCAGGTCGGCCATTTGGACCGCCTGCTGGTGGTGCGGGATCATCGACTGGGCGAAGGCGATGTCGGTCGCCGACCCTGCCTGTGCCCGCGCCGTTACCACGGCGGTCGGCCCCGGCGAGGTGTCCTGGCCGGCGTTGCCACAGGCGGCCAACCCGCCTAGGACCAGGGTCACGCCGGACAGCAGGAGGGCGGATCGACGGATGAGCATGGTGCGGTTCTCCCTTTCAGGTGGTGTAGTCCAGGCGGGTCATCATCCCCGCCTCGGCGTGGTAGGCGTTGTGGCAGTGCAGCATCCACTTGCCCGGGTTGTCTGCCTCCAGGCTCACCTCGGCCCTGACCATGGGCGCCAGCAGCAGAGTGTCCTTGCGCGCGCCGGGCCCGCCGGCGGCTCCGATCTGGAAGGTGTGGCCGTGCAGGTGCACCGGGTGGCTCATCATGGACATGTTCGAAAGGCGCAGGCGGACCGCCTGACCGGCGTCGACCATCAGCGGCTGCGCACGGTCGTAGGTCGCGCCGTTGATGGTCCAGATGTACGGGGCCATCGACCCGGACAGGACGAGGTCATGAGTCGCCTGGGCCGGTGCCACCGGCAGGCCGGCCGCCGGATCGGCCTGCAGAGTGTCTGCCGTGAGCGGGTAGCCGGACAGGCCGGCGGGGCGCGCGGCGGTCGGCAGCGAGCCGGACGCGCTGCGGAGTACGGCGACCGCCCGGCCCGGCTTGCCCACCGGCTCGGCCACCACCGGGAACACACCATCGCCGACCTCAAGGATCACGTCGTAGCGCTCGCCCATCCCGATCCGCAGGGACTGCGCGGCCACCTGCTGCACGGGATAGCCGTCGCTGTGGGTCACAAGCATCTGATGACCGCCCACGGCCACGGTGAACATCGTGTCGGCACCGGCGTTGATGATGCGCAGCCGGACCCGGTCGCCGGGAGTGACCCGCAGGCGGTCGGGGTCGGCGGGGGCCCGGCCGTTGATCAGGAACATGGGGTAGTCCACGTCGCCGCCGGCCATGCCCATGTGGCCCATGCCCGGCATGGGCCCGCCGCCCATCATGCCCCCGCGCGCAGCCGCCTCCCCCGCGGCGACCAGGCCGTCGTAGATCTGCTGCGGGTCCGGGCCGACCCCCTGGGTCCAGTCGTCGAGGACCAGGATCCACTCCCGGTCGTAGTCCCCGGGATCGGCGGGATCGTCGACGATGAACGGCGCGTACAGGCCGGTGTCCAACTGCAGCCCGGTGTGCGGGTGGAACCAGTGGGTTCCGGAATCCGGCACCACGAAGTCGTAGGTGAAGGACTGACCGGGTGAGATGGCGGGGGTGGTGACGCCGGGCACGCCATCCATCGGGTTGGGCACCGCCAGCCCGTGCCAGTGGACGCTGGTCGGCTCGGGCAGGTCGTTCGTGACGGTGATCGTGACGCGGTCGCCAACCTTCGCCCGAATGGCACGGCCGGGCAGTTCGCCCCCGAAGGCCCACGCACTGACGATCCGTCCGGCCAGGTCCAACTCGGTGACCCCGGCCCGCAGGGCGATCCGCTGCTTCACGGGCCCGGTCGGCGACAGCGGGCGGGCCGCGGTACCCGCCTGCTGCCACGGCGGGCTGCAGGCCGACAGCCCGGCTGCGGCGGCGGTTCCGGCCAGCACGGCGAGGAACTGGCGGCGCGAGATGGGCGACGACGACACAGTGGCAGCGTGCCAACCGATCCTGGACGTCCTGCCCAAGTTCAGTGAAGGTTCGATGAAGGCGGCGTTCTTCATGGAACCTTCACACGCATCAGCGGGGAACCGCCATGCGGCCGGCGCACACTCGTGGGGTCGAGAGGAAGGAGACGCCACCATGATGGGCTACAACAACGGATACGGATGGGGCGCCTGGATGCTGGTCGTGATGATGGCGTGGCCGATCGTCCTCGCCCTGGGGATCTGGGCCGTGGTGGCGCTGACCCGTGATCGCGGCACCCGGCCCGGTGCCGGCCTGAACACCCCGCTGGACATCCTCAACCGGCGCCTGGCCAGCGGCGAGATCACCGAGCAGGAGTACATCAGCGCCCGCTCCATCATGAACAATGGGGAAAGCCGCGAGACCCACCAGGCCTGACGCGGCGGAGGAGGGTCCGTGCCACGACAGTCGCGCGTGCTGGTCGTCGACGATGAGCCCGAGTTGGCGCGGGTGGTCACCGCGTACCTGCGCAACGAGGGCTTCGAGGTGGATACGGCCGCGACCGGCCCGGACGCGGTGGCGCAGACGCGTCGGCTGGACCCGGACCTGGTCGTGCTCGACATCATGCTGCCCGGATTCGACGGGATCGAGGTGTGCCGCCGGATCCGGGCTTTCAGCGACTGCTACGTGATCATGCTGACCGCCCGCGACGACGAGATCGACAAAGTGGTCGCGCTGTCGGTCGGCGCCGACGACTACCTGGCCAAACCCTTCTCCCCCCGCGAGCTCACTGCCCGCATCCGGGCCATGCTGCGCCGTCCGCGCAGGTCGGGTTCGATCGGGCCCGGCCATCAGGACAGCCGCAGCTTCGGGAGCCTGCGGGTCGATCCGGAGGCCAGGAAGGTGTGGCTCGATCAGCGGGAGGTGGACCTGACCCGCACCGAGTTCGACCTGCTGGACACCCTCACCCAGCAGCCGAAGCGGGCGTTCAGCCGCCGCCAGCTCATCGACGCGGTGTGGGGGACCGACTGGTACGGCGACGAGCACATCGTCGACGTCCACGTCGCGCATCTGCGCAAGAAGCTCGACGACGACGCCGCGTCACCCACCTACATCAGGACTGTGCGCGGCGTCGGCTACGGAATGGCGTCGTGAAGCGGCCCCCCAGCCTGGCGGCGCGGCTGTTCACCGCCCAGCTGCTGGTCGTCGGCATCACGTTCGTGGCACTGGTGGTCACCGTCGTGCTCATCGCGCCGGGGCTGTTCATGTACCACCTGCAGATGACCGGAGAGGACTCCCCGGTCGTCCAGTTGCACGCTCAGGAGGCCTTTGAAACCTCGGTCGGACTCGCCCTGCTCGCAGCCGCGCTGGTCGCGATCGCCGCAGCCGTACTGCTGTCGTGGTTCCTCACCCGCCGCGTCAGCCAGCCCATCACCGCCCTGGCCGCGGCAGCCGAGTCCGTGGCCCACGGGAACTACGACGTGGATGTCCCCGACACCGGGTTCGGCACCGAGTTGCACACGCTGTCCCGGTCCTTCCGCGACATGGCCGGGCATCTGGCGACGACCGACCGTGCCCGGGCCCGGCTGCTGTCGGACCTGTCCCACGAGATCCGCACACCGCTGGCCACGCTGGAAGCCCACATCGAAGGACTCGAGGACGGTGTGATCCCGGCGACGACCCCCACGTTCGAGGTGATGCGGGGGCAGGTCCACCGCCTGCGCAGGCTGGCCAGCGACGTGCGTCTGGTGGCTCAGGCGCAGGAGCACGCCCTCGATCTGCAACCCCGGCGCGTTGGGGTGCGCGATCTCGTGGACGCTGCCTGCACGCTCTACGAACCGCGCTACCGCGACAAGGGCGTTCGGCTGCGAAACGCGTGCGACCGGCCCGATGACATCGTCGATGTGGACCCGGACCGCATGCAGCAGGTCCTCGGTAACCTGCTGGACAACGCGCTGCGCCACACACCCACCGGCGGCAATGTGCAGATCGCCTGCCGCCGGGCCGGCGCCACTATCGAGATCACCGTCGCCGACAGTGGCGAGGGGATCCCCGCGCCGGCGCTCGAGACGATCTTCGAGCGCTTCCAGCGGCTCGACGGTGCCCGCCGGGCCGACAGTGCCGGCAGCGGACTGGGCCTGACCATCGCCCGCGCGATCGTGCAGAACCACGGTGGAGACCTGAGTGCGCACAGCGCGGGCCCGGATCAGGGCGCCACGTTCGTCCTACGCCTGCCGGGTGCACCTGCGCCCGGGTGAGTCCTCACAGTGCCGGCTGCGGCTCGGGCTCGTCGCCGCGGGCAGTTCCCAGTGCGCGTCCCTGCAAGAACAGTCCGGCCAGGACGAGCAGCAGGCCGAGGACACCCAGCGCTGGGATGGTCTCACCCAGAACGACCACCCCGAGCACGGTCGCGGTCATCGGATCGGCCAGCAGGAGGGTGGCGGCCGGGCCGGGGGCCATGCCGCGCAGGCCGATCACCTGGAAGACATTGGCCAGCGCCATTGTGACCACACCGAGGTAGGCGACCAGCACCAGGCCGGCCGGGGTCAGCACCCAGGACAGCGGCTGGCTGAGCACGAGGGGCGCCAGCATGAAGGCCCCGAGCAGATAGGCCACGCCGGGCAGTTCCACGACGTGCCCACCCCGGTCCAGTTCCGCCTTGGCGGCGACGACGTAACTGGCCGAGCAGAATCCGGC
>DAOMFH010000172.1:0-5126 GCA_035429705.1 Actinomycetota bacterium | reverse complement strand
CAGGTTCACCCTGTCGGTTTGCAGAAGCGACTTGTGGGCCGGCGCGAGGGTTGGACCAGAACCAACACAGCGCAGTAGCGTGGACAGCGCCAACCCTGGAAGGTGTCGCCATGATCGGCCGCCGAATTCGAACCCTGACGCTCCTGTCGCTCGTCCCCCTGGCGGCGGGCCTGCTGGCGGTACCCGCCCGAGGTACACCGCCGAGCGCTGCACTCGTGACGCCCGCGAAGACCGTTGTGAAGTCCTTCTCGACCCCGTCGGGCAACATCCGCTGCGTGGCTGTGCGCAGCGGGGGGAAGTGGTCGCTGCGCTGCGACACCCTCCAGCACGACTGGAACCCGCCCGCCCGCGATTGCGGCGACTACGGCGACAACGCCGGCAGTGTGGCCATGGGCAAACGCAAGCATTCCCGGTTCATCTGCGTCAGCGATGCGGTGGACCCGGGGACAGTGGTGGGATACGGAAACGTGTGGGCCAAGGGTCCGTTCACCTGCAAGAGCCGGCGCACAGGCCTGAGATGCACCAACCTCGGTGGCCACGGGTGGCTGCTGTCCCGCGAGTCCTACCGGCTGTTCTGACCACCGCCGGCGACCCGCCCACGATCATCAGTCCGAGTCGTACGGGGTCCGGGGAATCCCCTCGGGCCGGTGCATCAGGTCCTCGAGGTTGGGCCGTCGCGGATCGTCGTGACCAGTCGCGTCGAAGTAGATCCCGTTGCGCTGCGACGGCATCCGCTCGTCCATCAGCGACAGCAGTGTGTAGGCGCGCTCGTCGGCGGGGAACAAGTTGTTGATGTCCACCCCCCGGGGCCACAGCCGCCAGGCCAAGACCACCGACAACTCGTAGCTCAGCACGATGGTGTTGGAGGCGAGGAAGAGCACGGAGATGAACGCGACAACTGTGGTCATCGCCCCGTAGACGGCCGAGGAGTTACTGACGAACCGGGTGGTAATTGCACCGATCAGCGCCAGGACCACCGTGAACACGAATGAGCCCACGAGCGCGCCGACTGCGATCTCCGCGCTACGGATCGCCCGTCTCGAAAGGATCTTGGGGGCGACGAACAGAACCACCGCCACGATCGTGAATGTCACCAGTCCGGACAGCCAGCTCTGGGCGGGGCCGGGGACGTACTGGCCCAGCAGCAGCGACGCCCCGGCGATGGCAACGACCGCCAGTCCTAGCACCAGCAGCATGAGCAGGACCCGAACGTACCGCGGACCGAATCCGAAGCGATACCGGTACGGGACGCAGAAGACCTGGTTGATCATGGCGTAGATGGCGAATGTGCCACCTGTGCCGGACAGCAGCAGACCGATCAGCGCTATCCAGAACGCCGCACCCCCGCTGGGCAGCGTGTCGTAGGAACTGATGATCTGGGCCTGGTACTCCGCAGGCACGACCTGCTCCACCAGCTGGTTGACGAGGTCCGGGTTGTTCTCCGTGATCGTACGCAGGATCGCGTAACCACCGATCGCCAGCGGGAAGATGCTCAAGAAGAAGTAGTAGGCCAGCAGCGCGGCCAGCCGGCTGCCCTCGTCGTCGGAGTACTTCTTGAACGCTGCGTAGATGACGGCGACCGGCGCGAAGCGTGCCTGGGCTCTATCCACCAGTCGTGCGGTCCAGAGCACCCTCTTCTCGACCTGACCGGCCACCCCTGCGTGGGAGGTGGGCGGCGGGCTGGCCGCGTAGTCGCGGTCGGGATCCTGCCACGGCCGGTAGAACGGGTCGTCGCGGTCGTCGCCGGTCGTCACTACCAGATCCGCACTCGCTGGTCGGGTTCGCGCCACATGGCGTCCCCCGCCTCAACCCCGAACGCGTCGTAGAAGGCGTCGGTGTTGACCAGGGTGCCCAGCACCCGGAACTCCGGCGGCGAATGCGGGTCGATCGTGATCCGCCGGACCGTCTCCTCCGGCCGGGTCTTCGCCCGCCACACGTGCGTGAACCCGACGAAGAACCGCTGGTCTCCGCTCAGCCCGTCGATGACCGGCGCCGGGTGCCCGCCCAGCGACAGCAGGTAGGCACGGTGGGCCACCGCGAGTCCCGAGACGTCGGCGATGTTCTCCCCGAGGGTCAACTCCCCGTTGATGTTGTGTCCGGGTACCGGTTCGTAGCCCGCGTACTGTTCCACCAGCGCCTTGGTGCGGTCGGAGAAGGCCTCGTGGTCGGAGTCCGACCACCAGTTGCGCAGGTTGCCCTCACCGTCGAACTGCGATCCCTGGTCGTCGAAGCCGTGCGAGATCTCGTGGCCGATCACCGCCCCGATCGCACCGTAGTTGACGGCGTCGTCGGCGGCCATCGTGAAGAAGGGCGGCTGCAGGATGGCCGCCGGGAACACGATCTCGTTGAGTTCGGGGTTGTAGTAGGCGTTGACCGTCTGCGGGGTCATGTGCCACTCGGCGCGGTCGACCGGCCCGCCCAGCTTGGCGACCTCGAAGTCGTGGTGCCACTGCCGGGCGGCGCGCACCGAGGCGATCAACTCCCCCGGCACCAACCGCATCGACGAGTAGTCCTTCCAGACGTCCGGGTAGCCGATCTTCGCGGTGAACCGGTCGAGCTTGTCGTGCGCCTCCAGCTTGGTCTTGTCGGTCATCCACGCCAGGCTGTCGATGGACTGGTCGAAGGCAGCCAGCAGGTGTTCAACCAGCTCCAGCATCCGCGCCTTGTGCTCCGGCGGGAAGTGCCGCGCCACGTACTCCTGGCCCAGCGCCTCGCCCACCATGGCCTCGACCAGGTCCACGCCCCGCTTCCAGCGCGGCCGCATCTGCGGCACCCCGCGCAGCACCTTGCCGTAGAAGTCGAAGGAGGCCTGCACCGTCTCCTCGGACAGCAGCCCCGTGAAGGAGGTGAGGATGCGCCAGCGCAGATATGCCCGCCAGTCGGCCAGATCGACCCCTTCGAGCAGGCTGGCGAACGCCTGCGCATAGTCGGGCTGACCGATGTTCAGGGTGTCGATCCGGCCGGTCACACCGACCGCGGACAGGTACGCGTCCCAGTCGTAACCGGGGGTCAGGTCCGGCAGTTCTTCCAGCCGGTACTGGTTGTAGGTCTTCACCGGATCCCGGTTGGCCACGTTCGTCCAGTGCGCTTGTGCCAGCCGGGTCTCCAGCGCCACGATCCGTTCGGCGTCCTCGGCCGTTCCCACCCCGCAGCGTGCGAGCATGGCCGCGACGTGCTCCTGGTAGGCACGGCGCTGCGGCGCGAACGACTCCTCCAGGTAGTAGTCGCGGTCGGGCATCCCCAGCCCGCTTTGCCACATGTCCAGCACGTACCGGGTCGAGTCCCGGTTGTCCTGATGGATCGCCCCGGCCAGCGGTGACCCCACCCCGACCCGTTCCAGCCGGCCGAACAGTCCGGGCAGGTCCGCCGCGGAGTCCAGTGCATCGGCCTCGGCCAGCAGGTCGGAGATCGGATCCAGGCCGACCCGATCGATCTCCGCGGTGTCCATGAAGGCGTTGAACAGCAGTGCAACCCTGCCGGCGTTGGTCGTCTCGTCCGGGGCCTGGGCCGACAAATCCTCGATGATCGAGCGCAGGCGCTCCTGCGACTTGTCGTGCAAGTCTGTGAAGGATGCGAACTCGGCCTTGTCCTGCGGGATCTCGAAGGTGTCCAGCCACCGCCCCAAGCAGTGTCGGTAGAAGTCGTCCTGAGCCCGCACCGAGGAGTCCTGCCATTGCAGGTTGAGTGTCATGATCAAACCCTAAGTTGCGGCAGCCAGGTGCCGGTGCACCAAGGCCCGGAAGGCCTTGCCCCGGTGGCTGATCTCGTGCTTGTGCGCTGGCTCCAGTTCCGCGGTCGTGCGCGGACCATCGGGAGTCTGCACCTCGAAGATCGGGTCGTAGCCGAAGCCGTTGGAGCCGCGCGGGGCGAACGTGAGCGCACCCACGAGCTCCCCCGTCTCGACCGCCTCCCGGCCGTCCGGCCACACGGCCACGGCCGCGCACACGAACCGTGCCCCGCGGTGCTCGACCGGCACGTCGGCGAGTTGGTCGAGCAGCAGTCGCAAGTTCGCCGCGTCGTCGCCGTGCCGCCCGCTCCAGCGCGCGGAGAAGACCCCGGGAGCGCCGCCGAGCACGTCCACGGCCAGGCCGGAGTCGTCGGCGATGGCAGGCAGGCCGGTCCCGGCTGCGACGGCCCGGGCCTTGAGCAGGGCGTTCTCCACGAAGGTCACACCCGTCTCCCGAGTGTCGGGCACGTGCACGTCGTCGAGGTCCAGCACCTGTTCGGTGAGGCCGGCGTCGGACAGGATCGCGCTGAGCTCCGCCAGCTTGCCGCGGTTGCGCGAGGCCAGGACCAGGGTCACCGCACACCTCCGGGGTTGGCGCCCGCGGCGACCGTCGCCGGACTGCCGTCGATCAGCCGGCCGCCGGCCGGACCGGGCGCGGCAAGTGCTGCCTGCTGCAGCCTGGTGAGTTCGGCACAGCCGCGCTCGGCCAGCGCGAGCAACTCGTCCAGGACAGCACGTTCGAAGGGTTCGCCCTCCGCGGTGCCCTGCACCTCGACGAACCGCCCGTCCCCGGTCATCACCACGTTCATGTCGGTGTCGGCGCTGACGTCGTCGTCGTAGTGCAGATCCAGGCGCGCCTGGCCGTCCACGACGCCGACGCTGACCGCCGAGACCGACGTGCGCAGCGGCCACGTCTTGAGCAACCCCTCCTGCTGCGCCCAGGCGCAGGCGTCGGCCACCGCCAGATAGGCACCGGTGATCGCCGCGGTGCGGGTGCCGCCGTCGGCCTGCAGTACGTCGCAGTCGACCTGGATCGTGTTCTCCCCGAGTGCCGCATCATCCACCGCCGCACGCAGAGCCCGGCCGATCAGCCGCGAGATCTCGTGGGTCCGGCCCCCTGGCCGCCCCTTGATCGACTCCCGCGCCCCCCGGGTGTCCGTCGAGCGGGGCAGCATGGCGTACTCGGCGGTGATCCATCCCAGGCCCGAGTCCCGTCGCCACCGGGGCACGCCGGCGGTGAACGACGCAACGCACAGCACCCGGGTGCGCCCGAACTCGACGAGGCAGGAGCCCTCGCCGTTGTCCTGCCAAGCACGGTGGAATCGGATCGGACGCAGTTCGTCGGCCGCTCGGCCATCGGATCGGGGCACGGGTACGACTGTACTGAGCCGGTTTCGCA
>DAOMFH010000171.1:0-5135 GCA_035429705.1 Actinomycetota bacterium | reverse complement strand
CTGATCGGCGACCGGTTGCTCGACGAGTTCCGTGACAGCCCGAAGGTCGCCGCCCGGCTGGCCCAGATGGAGGCGTCCGTCCTTGCCGGTGAGGTGCCGCCGGCGGTCGCCGCCGATCAGTTGCTGGCGACGTTCCTGGGCTGAGGTGTCGCGCCCTGTTCGGGCGATCAGCGGATGCTTCAGCCGGAAGCCAGGGGCTACCCTCAGGCAGGTGCGCGTGAGATTGGCGGTACTGGCGGCGCTGGCCCTGATCGGGCTCGGTGCAATGCCCGCCGCGGCATACCAGGCCCCCGGGCCGCGCTGGCCCGGCCACACGATCCGCTACTCCGAGACGCTGCCGCCGCGGTTCGACTGGAGTCTGAAGCAGGCGGTGAAGTCCTGGAATCAAGCAGGGGTCAATCTGAAGTTCCGCAAGTCTGCCCGCCCGCAGGTGCGCATCAGCCTGCACGACGCCAACGGCTACGGTGCCTACGCCTCGATCGGTCGCCAACCCGGTGCCTACGTGCACGTCTCCCCGCAGTACCGGCGACTGCAACGCCGGGACCACCAGATGATGGCGCGACTGCTGGCCCACGAGCTGGGACACGTGCTCGGCCTGAACCATGTGTCCCCGGGCGGGTGCAAACTGATGGAGGCTGTCCTGTCGAACCGCTGCCCGCAGCCCGCAGTGCAGTGGCAGTACTTCTGCCGGTGGGTGTCCAAGGACGATGTCAAGGGCGCCATCCGGCTCTACGGCGGCAAGCCGCGGCGGACCCCCACGTTCTGCGCCTACGAACCCGCCCCGCCGCAGTTGGTGAACGTGCGATTCTCGGGCGGTGATTCCACCACCAGTCCGCTGACCGTCTCCTGGGACGTTCCCAAGGGGCTCAGCCCTGGCGCGAACGTGGCGATCGAGGTGTATGAGGGCTCGCGGTGCACCGGCCAGGCGGACGCGCAGTTCGAGGGTTCGGATGTCGTGCCTGCGCGCAAGAAGTCCTGGACCGACATGTTCTCGGCAGACCAACCGGGCACCTACTGCTACGAGGTCCAGGTCCAGGGCGTCTGGGGGCGCGGCGCGGCCAAGATCCAGCACCTCGTGACCAGACTCGCCCCGCCGGTCCCCGCGCCGGTGGTGCACAGCTTGACCGAGTACCCCGACGACATGTACGACTACGCCGCTGATGTGACATTGGCCCCCGGTGCGCAGTTGCACGTCGACGTCGCGCCGGCTGGGGCTTGCCCGACGCAGTACGTCTCGGAGGGCTACAACCATGCCGAACGGCTCGGCGACCAGCGGTGGGGGATCTACGGCGTCCCGGAAGGGCCGGCCTGCCTGGCCTTCTTCGCCATGGATGATCTGGGTAACGCCAGCCCGCCGGTGACGCAGGAAGTGGTCCACGGGCCGCGTCCTTGACACGCTGGTGGCGCAAATCGTGGACGCATCTGGGCCTCGCTAGATTGACCGGGTGACCACAGTCAGCGAGGAACTCGTCGAGCCCAAGAAGCGCCTGTGGCGGCGACTCCTGAAGTGGCTGTCGATCGTGCTGCTCGTCCTCGTGCTGCTCGCGGTGGCCGTGGGTGTGTACCTGTGGACCCGCATCCCGAAGGACCAGCTGGATCCCATCAAACCCGGCACGCTGACCGTCAACGCCGAGCCGGCGATGCTGCACACCGGCGGCTTCGATGTGGAGGTGTCCGACAAGGCCGTGCGGATCGGGCAGGACGGGGCGATCGCCTGGCAGACCCAGCCGGGGGTCGCCTTCCTGTCCGCCGGCCGGGGCAGCGTGGACTTCACCGAGCACCTGGGCTACTTCTGGGCTGACGTGCAGCGTTCCGCGGTGATGGCCGACCAGACGGTCGACACGGTCCAGCAGCGCGGTCCGCAGGTGCGCATCACCGGCACGCTGACCGGCCCGGGTGGTTCGGCCGACTACACCATGACCCTGCTGTCCGTACCGAAGTCCGCCAGCGTGCGGGCCTTGCGGATGACCGTGCGGGCCGAGGGGGTGGACAGCGTGGTGCTCACCGCCGGCATCGCCAACGGCGAGAAGCTGTACGGCCTCGGCGAGCAGTACCGGCAGCTGGACCTCACCGGCAGTGTCACCCCGATCCTGCCGCGCGAACAGGGGGTGGGCCGCGGCCAGCAGCCGCTGACCTACCTGGCCGACGTCACCCAGAAAGCCGGCGGGAACCTGACCACCACGTATGCGACGTGGCCGTCTTACGTGACCAGCGCGAACCGGGCCTTCACGTTCGCCGACGTCCCGGCCAGCGGCGCGTTCACCATCGCGGACTTCTCCCGCAACGGGCAGGCCAGCCTGGAGACCTGGGCGCCCAGGCTGACCGGTGAGATCTACGTGGCCGACAGCCCGGCCGAGGTGGTCGCCGCGCGGGAGGCCGGCAAGACCCGCCCGCCGCTGGCCGACTGGGTGCAGCATGGGGCGGTGCTCGGCCTGCAAGGCGGCACCGACAAGGTACGCGAAGTCGTCGCGCAGATGCAGGAGGCGGGAACCAAGATCTCCGGGGTGTGGCTGCAGGACTGGACCGGCAAGCGGACCACCAGCTTCGGCGACCGGTTGTGGTGGACCTGGCAGTTGGACAAGCAGCGTTATCCGGGGTGGCGCAAACTGGTGCGCGATCTCAACGACCAGGACATCCAGGTGCTGACCTACGTCAACCCGTGGCTGGTCGATCCGGCGCCGAAGGGCGACCCGGCGATCCGCAACCTCTACCAGGAGGCGGTGGACAAGGGGTACACCGTGCAGACGCAGTCCGGCCAGCCGTACCTGATGGACCAGAACGGCTTCGAGGCGGTGCTGGTCGACTTCACGAACCCCGCCGCAGCCGACTGGTACGCCGACGTCATCGCCGAGGAGGTGCTGGGTGCCGGGGCGGCCGGGTTCATGGCCGACTTCGGGGAGGCGCTGCCGTTCGATGCGAAACTGCACGACGGCGACCCATTGGTCGTGCACAACCTGTACCCGCAACTGTGGGCCTCGGTGGTGCGGGAGGGCTGCGATCGCGCCGGCCAGCCCGAGTGCCTGGCATTCATGCGGTCGGGCTTCCTGGGCTCGGCCGAGCAGGTCCCGATGATGTGGGCCGGCGACCAGATGGTCGACTTCGCGCAGCAGGACGGTATGGCCAGCGCGGTGTACGGGATGCTGTCCGGCGGGGTGTCCGGCTCGCCGCTGTGGCACAGCGACATCGGCGGGTACACCAGCATCAACGCGGTGGTGAAGAACTACGTGCGCCCGCCGGAGCTGAACACCCGCTGGGCGCAGATGCAGGCGTTCGGGGTGATGATGCGCACCCACGAGGGCAACCGGCCGGCGCAGAACCAGCAGGTCTACGACACCGACGAGACCCGCAGCGCGTTCGCGCAGGCCTCCCGGATCTACGCGGCGCTGTACCCCTACCGCAAGACCGTGATCGACCAAGCCGTGGCCACCGGCGTGCCGGCCATGCGCCCGACCTGGCTGGTGTACCCGGGGACGGCTGCGGCCGATGCCGATCTGCAGTTCTTCCTCGGCGACCACCTGCTGGTCGCGCCGGTGCTGGCCGAGGGCGCCAGGACGGTGCAGGTGTCGCTCCCGCCCGGGCAGTGGGTGCATGTGCTGACCGGGCAGACGTTCGCCGGTGATCAGACGGTGTCGGTGGACGCTCCCCTGGACACCCCGGCGGCTTTCGTGCGCGACGGCGATCCGGTGGGCACGCAGATCCGCAAGGCGCTGGACCGCCGCTGATCCGCAGGCAGGGGGGCTGCCTACCCTGGGAGCATGTCCGAGGTCCGAGCGGCCACCACCTCCGATGCCGAGGCGATCGCGCGGCTGGCGGCGCGCACGTTCGCGCTGGCCTGCCCGGCGCACACTGCGCAGACCGCCATCGAGACCCACATCCGCACGGAACTGAGCACTGAGCGGTTCCGGGAGCACATGGCCCATGCGCAGTTCCTGGTCGTCGATGCACCCGGGGGTGAGGTGCGCGGTTACGTGATGCTCGTGGCCGGCCCGCCGCCCATCGAGGCCGACTGGCTGCACCCCCTGGAACTGCGGCGTATCTACGTCGACGAGGCGGACATGGGCGCTGGTACCGCAGCGGCGCTGATGGCCGAGAGCCTGCGGATCGCGCAGCGCGACGGGCACGACTGGGTCTGGCTGGGCACCAACGAGGAGAACGCCCGGGCCCTGCGCTTCTACCAGAAGTCCGGCTTCAGCATCGTCGGGCGGCGCACCTTCCGGGTGGCCGACTCGGAGGAGTCCGACTACGTTCTGGCCCGGCCCGTAAGTTAGAGGTATGACCGACTACGACCTCGTTGTGTATGGGGCGACCGGGTTCACAGGGAGGCTGGTCGCCGAGTATCTGGCCGAACGCGGTGGCCCGGAGGCGATCGCGCTGGCCGGGCGCTCCCGATCCAGACTCGAGACGGTCCGCGCTGAACTCGGGGTGGACTGGCCGGTGATCACCGCCGATGCCACCGACGCGCAGGCCCTGGCGGAACTGGCCGGTTCGGCCAAGGCGGTGGTCACGACCGTCGGTCCGTACTGGAAGTACGGCCTGCCGCTGGTCGAAGCCTGCGCGAAGGCCGGCACCCACTACGCGGACCTGGCCGGCGAGGTCCTGTTCATGCGCGAGAGTATCGATCGCTTCGACGACATGGCCCGGGAGTCCGGTGCCCGCATCGTGCATGCCAGCGGGTTCGACTCAATCCCGTCGGACCTCGGCGTTTACCTGTTGCACGAGGCCGCCGACGGCGAACTGGGCGAGACCGTGATGGCCGTCCGGCAGGCCAGCGGCGGTTTCAGCGGGGGAACGGTGGCCAGCGGCATGGGCCAGGCCGAAGCGGCCGCCGGCGACCCGGACCTGCGGCGGATCATGGCCGATCCCTACGCGCTGACCCCGGGGCAGTCCGGCCCGGATCGCGGCGACCAGTTGTGGGTTCACTACGAGCCCGTGCTCGACTCCTGGACCGGGCCGTTCCTCATGGCCGGGATCAACACGAGGGTGGTGCGCCGCTCCAACCTGCTGCAGGGGTTCGCCTACGGCCGCGACTTCGCCTACAAGGAGGTCATCGCCACCGGACCCGGCTGGGGTGGCCGGGCCCGGGCGGTGGCGCTGGCCGCGGCCAGCACCGGCGGGATGGCCGCACTGTCGATCGG
>DAOMFH010000170.1:3654-5148 GCA_035429705.1 Actinomycetota bacterium | reverse complement strand
CCAAGTACCGTGTGCCCATGAAGACCGCATGTGTGATCGGCGCGGGGCCGTCGGGCCTGGCCGCCGCCAAAGCGTCAGTGGACCGCGACGTCGACTTCGACTGGTTCGAGAAGGGCGGCTGGCAGGTCACCACCTCCGATGGGGTCGGTCTGCTCAGCAAGATTCCGGGCCTGCGATGAGAGCGGTACTGGCCGACCTGTCCACCCCGCGCTACCTGTGGACCGCCGCTGCCGGCAGGCTCAAGGGCGACGCGGGCTGGGGGCCCGGCGGCGTGATGCGGCTGGCGGATGTGCCCGAGCCGGCACTGCCGAAGGCCGACGGCTGGCTGCGGATCAAGCCCGAACTCAGCGGAATCTGCGGTAGCGACGTGGGCCTGGCGCACGCGCAGAACTCGTTCGTGATGTCCGCGTTCTACGCCGAGCCCAAGGCGGTTCCCGGACACGAGGTGGTCGGGGTGGTGACCGAGGGTTCGCTGGAGGGTCAGCGGGTGCTGCTCGATCCGATCCTGTCCTGCGTGCACCGCGGATTCGAACCGTGCCGCACCTGCCGGGAAGCCCGTCCGTACGCCTGCGAGCGTTTCGACGAGCCAGGCATCACCGGTTGCCACGCGCCGGGGCAGGGGTTCTCGGATGCGGTCGGCGGCGGCTGGGGCGAATCGCTGGTGGCCCACGAGAGCCAGTGCTTCCCGATCGGCGACATCCCCTCGAAGCGGGCTGTGCTGGCCGAACCGGCGGCCATCGGGCTGCACGCCGCGCTGCAGTGGAAGCGCACCGGTGACCGGGTGGTGGTGATCGGGCCGGGCGCGATCGGGTTGTTGGTAACCGCTGCGCTGCGCATGCTGCACCCGGATCTGGACATCGCCATGATCAGCCGCGGGGAGTTCGGTGCCGCCAACGCGCTCAGGGCCGGGGCGACCCGCACGTTGCCGGGAGGGGCGGCGGCGGTGGAGCAACTGGCCGCCAGCGACGGCGGCCGGGTCGTGCGCCCACGGATGACCAAGATCCCCATCCTCGAGCAGGGGGTGGACGCCGTGTTCGACTGCGTCGGCAGCCCGGACACCATCGACCTGTCGCTGCACCTGCTGCGGCCCGGCGCGATGCTGGTGCTGGTCGGTGCGGCCGGCAAGCAGACTGCGGACTGGTCGTTGGTATGGAGTCGGGAACTGACTGTTCAGGGCACCATCAACGCCGGACCCGAACCGACCCTGGGGGGCAAGCGGACCATGGCCCAGGTGGCCGAGTGGCTCGCGGACCCCGCATACCCGGTTGATGGGCTCGTGACCCACCAGTTCGAACTCGACGAGTGGCAGAAGGCGTTGAGCACCGCCTCAGCCGGGTCGCGGGCGCAGGCTGTCAAGGTCACGCTGCGGCCCAATCCGGACGTGCCGCTGGTGTAGCCCGGGCCGGGTTGTCAGCGTGAGGCCGATCCGGTGGTGTGCCGTTGGCGGTTCCCACGGGCCAGCACGTCGTAGGAGGTTGCGGCGGGCCTGCGCTG
>DAOMFH010000170.1:0-3554 GCA_035429705.1 Actinomycetota bacterium | reverse complement strand
ACCGCGCGCCAGTCGGGGATCGGCTGACAACGGTGCAACAGTGGCGGTGGGATCAAACGGGGGCCGATTGCAGGTGCAGACTCAAGACATCACACCTGACACCATCGCGCGAACTTGACCAAACCCCGCAGCCAGCAACCCGCCTCAGGCTGAACGCTGCGGCAGCTGGAATTCGGGCTCCGCGCACCAGACATCCGGCAGTTGCAACTGCCTCAACTGCGCCACGGGCACCCCGGCCAGGGTCGCGGCAGTGGTCATCCCTCCGTTGAGCGTGCCGGTGATGCCGTGCAGGGAGCGGGTGTCCGCGCCGACCAGCCACAGGCCCTTGACCGGGGTCTTCGCGCCGGGGCGCCTGAGCAGCATCTGCGACGGGGTGGCGGCCAGCCCGTAGGAGGTGCCGTCGGTGGAGCGGACGAACCGCTCGTGGGTGATCGGCGTGGCTTCTTCGTCGTACACGATCGCATCGCTGATCCCCGGGATCGCCCGTTCGGCTGAACGCAGCATCGCCCGGTGGAACTGCTGCTTGCGGGCCACGTACTCCGGGTTGCGCCGGTAGGACTCCCCAGCGGTGGGGCCGCGGCCGTGCAAACCCCAGAACCGGTGGTCGGCGGGGGCGAGTGCCATGATCTGCAGATTCGTCTGACCGGGCCGGGCCAGCCGCGGGTTCCCCGGGTCCTTCAGGCTGCCCGAGGTCAGGTAGGTGAACGGCGACTCGATCTCGCGGCCCGCGGCAGCAGCGGAGTACGCGCCGTCGAGGTCGTCGTCGGGGTAGACCCACCAGTTGGTGTTGGGCGCACCCTCCGCGGCCAGGTCCCGGTCGAGGATCAGGTAGTCCACGCACAGCGGTGCGGCCATGCTCATCCGGGAGACCCGGTTGCGCAGATCCGCCGGCAGCGCGTCGGGGGGCAGCAGTTCCAGGAACGTGCGCTTGAGGTCGGCGTTGGACACCACGACCGGCGCGGTGATCTCGTCGGACAGTCCCCGGCGGCGATCGGCGGCCGGCCGCCGCACCCGCACCCCGCGGACCGCGCCGTCAGCGACCAGGATCTCCTCGACCTGGGTGCGCAGCAGTACCTCGCCACCGTTGTTGCGCACCACCCGGGCCAGGGCGTCGGCGATCGGCTGACCGCCGCCGTGCGGGTACCACGCGCCCTCGGCGTAGTGCAGGAAGACCCCGGCGTGGATGAAGAACGAGGCCCGCTCCGGCGGCAAGCCGTAGGTTCCGTTGATCGCGGCGAGCACCATCCGCAGTCGCGGCGAGGCCCCGATCCGGTCGAAGACGTCGCCGAGGGTCGCCGACAGCAGCCGCAACATGCGATAGCCGGGCATCGCCAGGCCCGGCAGGTGCCGCAATCCCGGGCGGCGTCTGGTCAGCGTCTGAACGTCGTTCAGCAGGCCGAGGTACTCGTCGATCGCGGCGCGTTCGGCGGGGAAGGCTTCGACCAGGGCCTCCCGGTAGTTGGCCAGCCCGGCCGGCACCCGGAACTCGCGCACCGGCCCGTCGTCGAACAGCAACGTGTCATAGCCGGTCGGGTCCATCGGCAGATACTCGGGGCGCACCCCCAGCGGGTCGAGCACCGACCGGATCGACCCGTCCGGCCCGCAGTCGCCGAGGTAATGCAGGCCGACGTCGAACTCGTACTCCTCGCCAGTGACGGGGTCGCGATGGGTGAAGCAGCTCATGTTGCCGCCTGGCACGGTGTGCCGGTCGAGCACGACGACCTTGCGGCCCAGTGCGCTCAGGTACGCCGCGCAGGTCAGCCCCGCCGGCCCGGCTCCGATGACGATGACATCCGCGTCCATACTCCGAGCCAATCACAGTCACGGGGGCGGTGGTCCCGGATCCCGGGCGCTCAACCCACTGGGAGCCAGACCAGCCGCAGATCGGTGACCCGGACCTGGGTGCGTTTCAACGCCACCGCCAGCGGGGTGATGTTGGCGGCCTTGGCCATCCACTCGTCGTGCAGCCCCTGCAGCTGGGCGGTGAGTTCCGCCTCGAGATCCTGGATCTGCGCCTGCACCTCGTCGACCTTCGCGTCCGCGGCCTGTGCGCGCGCATGGGCGGCCTGGGTGCGCCGGGCCGCGGCGCCGATGGAGGAGACCGACCGCCGGCCACCCAGGAATCCGCCGAGCACGGAGGTGACCGAATCCATGGTGCTGGTCCCGGCCGCGCTGTGTGCCTGCTGCGCCCGGGTCTGCGCTGAGCCGAGCCGGGTAAGCAGAGTGCGGGTCCTGCTCTCGTACTTGGCGCGCAGCGGGGCCGCCTTCTTGTCCGCCTCGGTCATGGCGGCCTGCTGGCAGCGTGCGGCGAACTCCTCAGGCGTCTCGCCCGGCCGGGCGAACAACTTCAGGTCCGGGTTCTGCAGCACCTCCAGCGACTCGGTGCTGACCAGATGGTCGGTGAGGTCCTTGGTCAGCGTGGTCCAGTAGGCCTTCGTCGCGATCTTGGCCACGGGCAGCACGTAGCGGGAGCCGTCCGGTGCGGTGGGCAGCAGGTCGCGGTCGTCGTAGTCCACCGCCAGTGGGCTCAGTTGCGCCGTCTGTGCGGGTGCCGGGAACAACACCGCCTCGTACTCCTCGTCCTGGGGGAGATCCGCCGATGCCATCTGGTAGCGCAGCAGTACGCGCGCGACCACCCCAGCGGCCAGTCGCGGACCGGTCGGACCGGCGGGCACGGCACCGACCTGGGCGGCCCAAGCAGCGGCCGGGTCGAGGTAGGAGACCGGGATCCCCTCGGCGACGGCCGGCATGACCGGGGTCTCGTCGTCGGCGGGAGCGGGTTCGGGCACCTGCGCGGGAACCGCTGCGGCGGGGGCCACAGCTGCGGCCGGCGACTGCCTCCCGCGCACCAACAGCTGGATCTGATCGCGGGTCAGCGGCCCGCGCAGGTAACTGCGCACCCAGCGCGTGCCGAGCTGTTCGGTGTCGTTGGCGCCGGCCTTGCGCAGCAGGAACTGCCGTTTGCCCAGCCCGGAGATCGCATCGGAGACGGTGCCGATGTCCACCCCGCCGGCCGCGCTGCTCAAACCCTCCAGCAGCCGGGCCTTGTCACGTTCGGTGGTCAGCCGGCCGATCAGCCACGTGCCCGCGTTGCTGATCGCCTTGTAGTCGATGTCCACCGGGTTCTGCGTGCTGAGCACCACACCGACCCCGAACGCGCGGGCCTGCTTCATCAGCAGCATGATCGGCTTCTTCGTCGGCGGCTCGGCGGTCGGTGGCAGGTAGCCGGCCACCTCGTCCATGTACAGCAGTGCGCGCAGGTCGGTGGTGCCGCTCTGCCGGCGCATCCAGGTGACCAGTTTGCTCAAGACCAGGGATGTGGCACTCTGCCGCTCCTCGTCGGACAGGTGCGCGGTGGTGACGACCGCGCAGCGCGGCCGGCCGTCCGGGGTCCACAGCATCGCCGCGATGTCGATCGGCTCGCCGGCGATCCAGGCCGCGAAACCGGGGGCCGCCAGCACCGCGTTGAGCCTCATCGCGAAAGCCAGCCGCTCCTTCGGCGGGAAGAACTCGTCGAGCTCGAACACGCCCAACTTGCGCATCGGGGGCTGGTT
>DAOMFH010000169.1:0-5165 GCA_035429705.1 Actinomycetota bacterium | reverse complement strand
CCCGGAGCCAGTAACCAAAGCAGTGCGGGGCAGCAGGACCGAACGCTCGCTTGCCGGGTGGACACAGGTTGGGCCATCCACAGCCGATGCGGTCGGTCACGGTGGATGTCACTCCCCGCATCTAGGGTGAGTCCGTGACTTCATCGAACCTCGCCCACGGCATCCGGGAGCGGGAACGCAGCGGCCGACAGGGACACCCGGTGGTCGGGGCCTTGTCCCCCAGCCGGGCCTCCGATTTCCTGGCTTGCCCACTGCTGTACCGGTTCCGTGCGATTGACCGACTGCCGGAGCGACCCGGGCTTGCGGCCTTCCGGGGCACACTCGTACACGAGGTGCTCGACCGGGTCTTCGACCTGGCGGCCGATCAGCGCACGATGGACGCGGCGACGACGCTGCTTCCACAGGCATTGACGGACCTACTCGCCGCCGAGCCGGACAACGCCTTCGCGATCGTGGCGGAGGCGCCGTGGCCGGCCGAGACGCCCCCACCGGTGCCCGATGCCGACCGCGACAGCCTGCTGAGCCAGGCGACGTCATTGCTTGAGCGTTACTTCTCGATGGAGGATCCGGCGGAGATCGAGCCCACCCACCGAGAGCAACTGCTTGAGGTCGAACTGGGCGACGACTTGCTGCTGCGTGGATACGTCGACCGCATCGATGAGACAGAGGGGCGGCTGAGGGTCGTCGACTACAAGACCGGGAAAGCCCCGGCTGCGAACTGGGAGCAGCAGGCGATGTTCCAGTTGCGCTTCTATGCACTGATTGTGCAGCAGGCCATGGACCGGATTCCGGACCAGTTGCAATTGCTCTACCTCGGCAGCAGCGAGGTGCTCACGTACGATCCGGACGCCGAGGACCTGGAACGCTTCGAACGTAAACTGCAGGCGTTGTGGCGGGCGATCATCCGGGCCGCCGACATGCAGGACTGGCGACCGCGGGCGTCCAAGAAATGCCAATGGTGCGCCTTCCAGGCCCTGTGCCCGGCATTCGATGGCACGCCGCCACCGCTGCCCGGGCCTCCCCCACCGACGTCGTGATCTACGGTGTAACGGTGACTGGAACCACCGCCGCCTCCGCCACCGGCCTGACGAAGGTGTACGGGTCGGGTGAGGCACAGGTCGTGGCACTGGATCAGGTCGATGTGGAGATCGAGCAGGGACGGTTCACCGCGATCATGGGTCCCTCCGGATCCGGCAAGTCGACGCTGATGCACTGTCTGGCCGGGCTGGACTCGGTCACCGCCGGGCAGGTGCGGATCGGAGACACAGACCTCACCACCCTGAAGGACAAGGCCCTCACGGCGTTGCGCCGCGACCAGGTGGGGTTCGTGTTCCAGAGTTTCAACCTCATCCCCACACTCACGGCCGAGGAGAACATCACCCTGCCGCTGGACATCGCCGGCACGAAGCCGGACAAGGCCTGGCTCGACCTGATCATCGATACCGTCGGACTGCGCTCCCGGCTCAAACACAAGCCCAGCGAACTGTCCGGGGGCCAGCAGCAACGGGTCGCCTGCGCGCGGGCGCTGGCCAGTCGGCCGGCCATCATCTTCGCCGACGAGCCGACCGGGAATCTGGACTCCCGCAGCGGCGCCGAGGTCCTCGGCTTCCTGCGCCGCAGCGTGGACGAGTTCGGCCAGACGATCGTGATGGTCACCCATGACCCGAATGCGGCGTCCTATGCGCAACGGGTGGTGTTCCTGGCCGATGGGCGGATCGTCGATGAGATGCGCGATCCCACAGCCGAACGCGTGCTGGATCGCATGAAGCGTTTCGACGTCGAGGGGATCCCGGCCGGCGAAACCAGCAACTGATGCTCCGGGCGGCACTTCGCAACGTCCTGGCACACAAGTTGCGGTTGGGCCTGACCGCCGTGGCCATCGTTCTGGCGGTGGCTTTCGTCGCGGGCACATACATCTTCACCGACTCGCTGGGCAACGCCCTGGACCGGCTCATTCAGCAGAACCAGCCCGACGTCATCGTGGAGGCCGCCAGCGCGGACTTCTCTGCCGAGTTGCACGGCAGCGGAAGGACCCTCACCGTTCCTGCCGGTCTGGCAGCGGACATCGCCGGCCTGCGCGGGGTCAGCGCATCGTTGCCGCAGGTGCAGGTTCCCGGGGTGGTGGTGCTCGACCGGGACGGCAAGCCGCTGGGGGCCCGGGGCAGCAGTCTGGGCTCGGGCACCGCACTGGGCGGCAACTGGCCGGATCCCCGGCTCCACGCTGTGGAACTGATCGACGGACGGCCTCCGCAGGGCCGGGAGCAGGTCGTGCTCGACTCATCGACTGCTCAGCGACTGGGTGTCGGACCGTCGGATGGCGTCGAACTCCTGCTGCCTTCCGGGCAGCGCCGGGCGTTCACCGTCAGCGGGACGGCGCAGCCCAGCGGGCCGCCCGGACACGCTCTGGGCCTGGTCTTCTGGGACCTGCCGCGCGCCCAGCGACTGCTCCTGTCGCCGGGGCAGGCGACAAGCATCGCGGTGCTGGCCGAACCAGGGACCTCGCAGACGGCACTGCGCGACGAGATCACGCCTTTGCTTCCCGTGGGGACGAGGGCGGTGACCGGGGACGAACAAGCCGGCGAGCTCTCCCGGCAACTCGACGCCGGACTCGGCTTCCTGAACACCTTCCTGCTGGTTTTCGCGATCGTGTCGGTGTTCGTGGCAGCCTTCCTGATCTACAACACCTTCGCGATGCTCGTGGCCCAGCGCACCCGTGAACTCGCCCTGCTGCGCGCTGTCGGCGCTTCCCGAGGGCAAGTGCTGCGCTCCATCCTGACCGAAGCGGTGCTGGTCGCCCTCGTCGCCAGCGCCTTCGGCGTCGCGGTTGGGGTGGGGGTCGCCCGGATCCTGCAGTGGGTCTTCCGGGCGGCCGGCGCCCCGCTGCCAGCCGAAGCCCTGGTCCTGCAGCCGCGCACGGTCGCGGTGTCGCTGGTGGTGGGGCTGGTGATCACGGTGGTCAGCGCGCTTGCCCCGGCGCGGCGGGCAGCCACCGTCCCCCCGGTCGTCGCCATGCACCGGGAGCCGCCCAGCACCCGGGGATCCGGGCGGCGCACCCTGGTCGGCGGCCTGCTGTTCGGGGCCGGCGCCGGCCTGGCCGTGATGGCGCCGCGGCTGGCGCACTACGACACCACCCAGGCCGCGATCATGGCCGGGGTCGCGGCCGCCGGTGTGCTCATCGGGTTGCTGGCACTGTCGCCGGAGTTGTCCCGGCCGGCGGTTGCCGTGATCGGTGGGGTGTTCCGCGGGGTCACCGGGCGCCTGGCCCGTGCCAACTCCCGGCGGAATCCCCGGCGCACGGCGGCGACGGCCGGGGCGCTCACCATCGGCGTGTGCCTGATGTCCACGATCAGCGTCCTGGCATCCAGCACCCAGGCTTCCGTGGCCGGCATCGTGGACGACGTGATCGGGGCGGACTTCGTGGTCACCGGCTACGGGTTCCAGCCGTTCTCGGCGCGCGTGGGCGATGCCGTGCGCGCGACGCAGGGGGTGAAAGCCGCCGCCGTCGTCCGGCAGGCCCCGGTCCGCGCGCCAGGCGCCGGGGACACGCTGGTGACCGGCGTCGACCCGCACACCATCGGCCAGGCGTTGTCGCTGACCGTGACGCGGGGATCGCTGGACGACCTGGGCGCCAAGGACGTCGCACTGGACGCCGACACCGCCACGCAGATCGGTGCGGGCATCGGAACCGTCATCCAGGTGTTGTCGATCGTTGGGCCGGTCGATCTGACGGTCGTGGCTGTCTACGAGCCGGCCGGGGCGTTCAACGGGTACGTGGTGAACCTGCCCACCGCGCGCACGCTCGGGGCGCCCGACCAGGACAGCCTGGTGTATGTCGTCCGGGAACCCGCGGCTGCGCCGGGTGCGGTCCAGCAGAGCCTGGCCGCAGCCCTCAAGCCCTTCCCGAACGTGCAAGTTCTGGATCAGGCACAGTTCAAGGAACAGATCGGTGACCAGATCGGGCAGTTGCTCAACTTCCTGTTCGCCCTGCTGGTGCTGGCGGTACTCATCGCACTGCTCGGGATCGTGAACACACTGGCCCTCAGCGTCTACGAGCGCACCCAGGAGATCGGTTTGCTGCGGGCCGTCGGCATGTGGCGAGGCGCGGTCCGGCGCACGATCATGATCGAGGCCTTCGTGATCTCGGTGTTCGGGGCGATCCTCGGGCTGCTCGCCGGCGTCGGTTTCGGTGCGCTGCTGCAGCGGGTCCTGGCCGATCAGGGAATCACCGTATTCGCAGTGGACGGCGCACAACTGCTGCTGTTCCTGGGAGTTTCCGCGGTGGGAGGGATCCTGGCCTCGCTGTGGCCGGCCCGGCGCGGGTCACGCCTGCGGATCCTCGATGCCATCGCCACCGAGTGATGTCAGGTCCACGCCGACCAGGGAGTCCACGTACCGGAACCGTGGGTCGCTGATCGCGGCCACAGCCGGGCCGACCCCGAGTACCCGGCACCCGGCTGCGAGTCCGGCCGCCGCACCGGTGGGGCTGTCCTCCACCACCACCGTCCACCGCGGATCGGCTCCGAGCAGGGAGCAGGCCCGCAGGTACGGCTCGGGATCCGGTTTCGGGTGCTCCACCTCGGTGGAGCTCAAGGTCACGTCCACCGGGAGATCCAGGTTCGCCATGAGCAGATCGAGCAGCACCCGCCAGGAGTTGCTCACGATCGCGGTGGGCACCTCGGCAGCGCGTGCCTGCGCCAGCAGCTCCCGCGCACCCGGCATCCAATCGGCCGGCAGACTCGCCACCCGGTGTTCGATCTCGGTCACCAGCACCCGTGCGACGTGGCCGGGATCGGCGCCGGCGCGACCGGCGATGTGATCCACGACCCGCTCCAATGGCCCGCCCATGCTGTGGGCCTGGTCGGCGGCCGTCCAGGCCTGCCCGAAGTACGCCATGGTGGCTTCCTGGGCGGCCTCCCACAGCACTTCGCTGTCCAGCAGTGTCCCGTCGAGGTCGAACAGCAGCGCGTCAAGTCGCGTTGAAATAGCCGGCCTCCGGATGGTGGAAGACGATCGCCGAGGTGGACTGTTCCGGAGCCAGTTGGAACCCCTCGGAGAGCCGGACCCCGATCCGTTCGGCTCCAAGCAGTTCACACAGCGGTTCCTGCAGACCCAGGTCCGGGCAGGCGGCGTAGCCGAAGGAGAACCGCTCCCCGCGGTACTTCTGT
>DAOMFH010000168.1:0-5215 GCA_035429705.1 Actinomycetota bacterium | reverse complement strand
CCGACGCTGCTCACCTATAGTCGAACGCGGTCGACTCATGCGACGGAGGGACGAGCGTGGCGCCCATCGGGAAGGTAGCGGTGATCGGTGGGGGCGTGGCCGGGTTGGCGGCGGGCGGGGTGCTCGCCCGCGCGGGAATCCAGGTCGAGGTCTTCGAAGCCAACGCGAAGATCGGTGGCTGTTGTTCCACGACCGACATCGGCGGGTACTCGTTCAACGACGGCGCGCTGTATCTGGCCTTGCCGGGCATGCTGGATCACGTCTTCACGCGGGTCGGATTGGACCGCCGAGCCGTCCTCCCCCTGCAAAGGATCACGGCCCCCCAGACGACCACGCTGCCGAACGGCGACCGGGTCACGTTCGGCGACGGGCCTCAGGTGAGCGTCCACCGTCACGAGGGGAGGGTGGATGAGGCCGTGCTGGCAAGGGAGGTCAGCCAGATGATGGCCAAGTGGGAGCCCGCCCTGCGAGTGCTCACCGAGGACATCCTGGTTCATCCGCTCTCAGTGCCCCGCGCCCTCACCAAGGGGTGGCGACAACTGCCCAAGTTCCGGGGATCCGTGGCTGATGAACTCAACCGCCTGTTCAGCGACGACGCCGTCCGGGCGGCGATGTCCGGGGTTCTGCTCTACACCGGAATCCCCCCGCAGCAGCAACCCGTCATTTCGATCCTCGGACTCGTGACCCTGTTCAGCGACGGGTTCCACCTGCCAGTAGGCGGAATGGGTCGGGTCCCGGCGGCGCTCAGTACCGCAGTCCTCGCCAACGGCGCCACGATCCACACCAACTCGCGCATCGACCGCATCCTGGTCGAGCAGGGACGTGTTCGGGGGGTGGAGGTCGCCGGACGCGGCGCTGTCGACGTGGATGCAGTGGTCTCGACGGCCAGTGGCATGCTGACCTTCGGATCGCTGCTCAGCGGCAGGGACGTACCCCGCAGGTTGAGGCGCAAGGCGCAGACGGCGAAGTTGTCACACAGTGCGTTCTCGGTCCAACTCGGCCTGCGGAACACGATCGCCACTGCGAGCCATTCCAACTGCTACCTGCCGCTCATGGAGCAGCAGGACGACGTCTTCACACCGTGCGACGACGGTCTGAGATGGCTGGTGTACGACACCCCGACCGTCACCCTGCCCGACCTGGCTCCTGCTGGTGGCAGCATCATCGAGATGTACCCGCCGGTTCGCCGTGACATCCCGGTCGACGACTGGAGCCCGGACAGGAAGCAGGCCATCGTCGACAGGGCCGTCGAAGCGCTCTCGGCCGTGCACGAGATGGACATAGCGGTCACCCGGGTCGTCAGCCCCAAGGACTTCCGCGACAACCTGAACCTGTTCGCAGGCGCGGCGTACGGGTTGTCCCCCCAGGTCCAGCCGTGGAACCACTTCCCGCATCGCACCCCCATCGGGGGCCTGTACCAAAGCGGTCAGACCACCTACCCGGGATACAGCGTTGCCCGCTCGGCGATGTCCGGCGTGCTCGCCGCGGATGCGCTCATGGGCGACCACTGATCCTGCCGCCAGCCCCATTGCCGTCGGGGGCACCCCAGACGCCTGGCCAGTCCGGCTCCCGCTGTGATTCGCTGGCCTGGTGAGTTTCGACGACGACTGGGTCAACAACGCGGCGCACAAGGAGGCCTCCGCCCGCGAACGCGACCTGCAGGCCAGGCGGGAGCGCTGGGCCGAACTGGACCGGGCGGAGTTACAGGGCAAACGCGAGTCGGACAAACGCGCACAGCGAGCACGCCGTTCAGAGCGCTGGCGCAAGACCTGGCCCTGGCTGCTGTTCTTCGCCGTTGCCGCACTCATGACCGTCGGCTCCTGGCTGCTCGCCCGCCCGTAGTCCCCGCCACTCGTTCCGGCACCAGCCACCTGCCTCAGGACCCTGATCCCATCCCACCTCCACTAGTGCAGTGGTACGTTCAAACCATGAGTGGGACATACAGGGCCACGATGGGTGACCGGGGTCGCCTGGTCGTCCCCGCAGAACTACGGGAGCGCGCAGGGCTGCACGAGGGCCGAGCGGTGGTCCTGGTGGAGACACCGCGCGGCGTGCTGCTGCTGACCCGCGAACAGCTGCGCGATCTGGTCCGTTCCGGCCTCGAGGGAAAGGACCTCGTCGGTCAGTTACTCGCCGAGCGACGCGCCGCCGCCAACGCTGAGGACGTTGCGTGACGGTCTTCGACGCCTCGGCCCTGCTGGCGTACCTGGGCGGTGAACCGGGAGCCGACGACGTGGAGGCAGCGCTGGCCGAGGGCGGTCGATGCAGCACCGCCAATTGGAGCGAAGTCGCGCAGAAGGTGCTGGCCGCCGGCGGCAACTGGGACCTCGCCCGCGCCCTGCTGCTGTCATTCGGGATTGAGCTGCAGCCGGTCGAGACCAGCGATGCCGAGTGGGCGGCCGGGCGGTGGCGCCGCGGCGAGGGACTGTCGCTGGGCGCCCGGCTCTGTCTGGCCCTGGCCCATCGGGTCGGCGAGGAGGCGCTCACCGCAGACAGCGGCTGGGGGCACGGTGAGGGAATCCGGCAGGTCAGGCGCGCCGGCGGTCAGTGAACCTCCCCGCGCGCAACGTCCACCACGTCCGGGAAGGTCGCGACCAGGTAGTCGATGAATGCGGGCCCGACCCGCTCCTGCCGCAGAACGTCGGCCGACACGGGCAGGGGGCGTGCTGTGAACGACGCATCGGCCAGAGCACGTGCCGCGAAGTCGTGGTGGATGATCGCGCCCCGGCCCACCGAGACGAAGTCCGCGCCCTTGTCCAGACACCACTGCGCGTCGGCGGTGGACAGGACCCTGCCCGCCACCCCCAACCTCGTCGCACCCCGCGGCAAGTCCACGAAGTGGTCGATGAGCAGGCCGTCTCCTCCCTTGCGAGGCCGCATGAAGACGTCCCAGAGCGACAGTTCGAGGTAGTCCAGCACGCCCGAATCGAGCGCCCGGCGCGCGTACTCCCGGCCATCCGGCAGGGGGATCCCGAAGCCCTCCGGAGACAGCCGCAGCCCCAGCTGGAAGCCCTCCCCCGTTGCTGTCCGGATACCCTCGAGCACCTCGTGAACCACGCGGAACCGGTTGTCCAAAGATCCCCCGTAGGCATCGGCGCGGTGGTTGCGCGAGGTGTCGAGGAACTGTCCGAGCAGGTAGCCGTGCGCACCGTGCACCTCCACCCCGTCGAAGCCGGCCCGTTCGGCCCGCACCGCGGCTGACACGAAGTCGGCCACGGTCGCCTCGATCTCCTCGGCCGTCATCGCCACCGCGTCGTGGGCGGGGTCGTCCCACGGGCATTGCGCCACCATCCCGGTGATCGCCCGTTGCGCACGCCGACCTCCGTGGTGCAACTGCACGGCACTGCAGGTTCCGGCGGATCGCAGCCCCTCGGCGAGCCGGCGCAGCCCCGGCAGGTGCTCGTCGCAGGCGATCCCCAACTGCCCGCGCCAGACATGTCCGGCCGGCGCAACGTAGGCCGCCGCCGTCATCACCAGCCCGAACCGCCCTTCGGCACGGGCTGTGAGCCAGGCGATCTCGTCGTCGGACAGGCTGCCGTCCGCATGACTCTGGCAGTTGGTCAACGGCGCCAGTGCGATGGAGTTGGGCCACGGCCGGCCATGGGCCAACCGCAGCGGGTCGGCGGGACGGGGCATGTGGTCAATGCTAGGAACGACCCCGGTGCCGGGCGTGCCCGCCTTCAACCCCGGCGACGTAGGTGAATCGGCGAGCCGTCGCCGCTGGGGGTGGCGATTGGCCAGTCCTGGCGTCGGGCGCTCGCTATAAGTGCATCATCGCATCACCGGCTCTGATGCCAGGATGCATCCATGCGGACCACGGTGACTCTGGACCCCGACACCGAGCAGATCATCCGCCGCCGGATGGCCGAGCGGGGACAGTCGTTCAAGGAGGCGCTCAACGACGCCATCCGCAGCGGAACGCGCCCGGCCGGCAAGCAGTTCCGCACCGAAACCGCCGCCATGGGTCGCAGCACCGTGAACCTGGACCGTTCGCTTTCCTTGGCGGGCGCGCTCGAGGACGACGAGCTGCTTCGACGGATGCGGCTGGGTTCGTGAAACTGGTCGACGCCAACGTCCTGCTGTACGCCGTCAACTCCGATGCTGCGCACCATGAGCGGTCGCGCAACTGGCTGGACTCGGCCCTGTCCGGGTCGGACACCGTCGGATTCGCCTGGATCGCCCTACTGGCCTTCCTGCGTCTGTCCACGCGGGACGACCTGTTCCCGGCGCCCCTGACCTGGGACGCGGCGATGGACCGGGTGGACGCCTGGCTCGCCGCGGGACCGGCGGTCGTGCTGGAGCCCACAGCCGACCACGGCCACATCACGCGCCGGCTCCTGCAGCCGTTGAGCGCCGCCGGCAACCTCGTCAACGACGCTCACCTGGCGGCGCTGGCCATCGAACACCGATGCGAGATCGTCTCCTTCGACAACGACTTCTCCCGGTTCGCCGGGGTGCGCTGGCAGGAACCGGACGCGGATCGGCTGTGAGCCGAGTCGGACCCGGCACCCGCCGGGGACGCCGGGCTCACCGGCCCGGCCCGGCCTTCTCACGTAGGTGGGCCACCACGGTCGGCCAGTCGGGGAAATCCTCGGAACCGAAGGCGACGACCTCGCCCTCGAACTCCTCGACACCCCGGTGGTAGGGCCGGTCGTCGACCAGGAAGTCGCCCTTGTTGAGGTTCTTGTGGTGGGACAGGATGAGCCGCTTGTAGGCCGGCGAGTCCTCGTCCATCCCCAGGTGCATCTGCACCCACTCCACCTTGTGCTGCCAGGCTGAGGGATTGCCCCACGGCGCGGTGGACAGGATGTAGATGTCGAAGAGCCCGGCGAGTTCCGTGAACGCCTCCAGCGCCCCTGCCACCGGGGGCATGAGCGCGAAGAGTCCGGGCAACTCGTCCTCCCGGCCGCGGTACTTCTCCCTTACTCGCGGATCAACCGTCTCCAGCTTCGCGCTGAAATCGACCAGCGTGTTGTCCATGTCGATGTAGAGGATCTTCCGGTCGTCCGTCATTGCCCAACCCCTTCTTTCGCGTTGCCGTTGTTCACGAACACCCCTTGCACCCTCATGATGCGCCAGGGGTGTGACAGACACGGATAGCGAAGGACGGCATCCAGGTGCAGCCGGAGGCGTGACGGCACCTCACCAACGCATGAAGTCGCCGCCGCATGCCTGAACACGTACGACGGTGGCCGCGCCTCACCGGCCGGGTGGG
>DAOMFH010000167.1:0-5221 GCA_035429705.1 Actinomycetota bacterium | reverse complement strand
GAGTCCTCGCCGGAGCCGGCACCGGCAAGACCACCGCCCTCAGTGCGCGGGTGGCGCACCTGGTCGCCGACGGGGTCCCGGCCGAACGCATCCTGCTGCTCACCTTCACCCGGCGGGCTGCGCGGCAGATGATCGACCGCAGTCACGCCCGACTGGCACGGGCCGGCCACCGCTCCGGACGGGTCACCGGAGGCACTTTCCACTCCGTCGCCCACCGGACGCTGCGCGGGCACGCATCCCGGCTGGGACTGTCCGAGGGCTTTTCCGTGCTCGACCCCGCGGACGCCGCCGACGTCATGGACGTGGTACGCGACGAGATCGTCCGGGACCTTCCGGGCACCCGGCGCTTCCCCCGTAAGTCGACCCTGCTGGATCTCTACTCCCGCACGGTCGCCACCGCCACCCCGCTGGCCGAGGTGGTGACGACCGTGACGCCCTGGGCCGGCGATCTGGTCGAGCCGATCGCCGCGGTGTGCAAGGCGTACATCGCACGCAAGCGCCGGCTGGGCCTGCTCGATTTCGACGACCTCCTGCTGCACTGGCGCCAGGCCCTGCGCGACGACGCGGTGGGCAGGTCCCTGGCCGGCCAGTACGACCACGTGCTGGTCGACGAGTACCAGGACGTCAACGGCCTGCAGGTGGAGGTGCTGCAACTATTGCGCCGTCACGACCCGCGGCTGACCGTGGTCGGCGATGACGCGCAGGCCATCTACTCCTTCCGCGCGTCGGACCCCCGGCACATCCTCGCCTTCCCGGCCGACTTCCCCGGCGCGAACACTCTGCGGCTGAGCATCAACTACCGCAGCACGCAGGCGATCCTGGACACCGCGAACGCCATCGCCGCAGAGGCACCCGAAGGCTTCTCCACCCGCCTGCGGGCCGCCCGGACCAGCGCCTGCCCCACCCCCCGCCTGCTCCGCTGCGCCGACGAGGAACACCAGAGCACCGTCGTTTGCGACGAGATCCTCGCACAGCGGGAGGCCGGCACCGCCCTGCGCGAGCAGGCGGTGCTGGTGCGGGCGAGCCATCACAGCGATCGGCTGGAGATCGAACTGGGCCGCCGGGGCATCCCGTTCGTGAAGTACGGCGGGTTGCGATACCTCGAGGCCGCGCACGTCAAGGATCTGCTCGCCGCGTTCCGGATCGCGGACAACCCACGCGACGAGGTGGCCTGGTTCCGGGTCCTGCAGCTACTGCCGGGGGTCGGCCCGGCCAAGGCGCGCCGCGCCGTGAACGCTCTGGGACTGCTCGCGCAGGGCGAGGACGCGGAAGTCATGCTGCGCTGGCCGCTGGCCCTGGCCGAACTGCCCCGCGCCGCACACGATCCGGCTGAGGCCCTGGCCCGGGCACTGTCGGTCAGGAGCGCGGAGGGACTGCGACAGGCCATGGCGCCGCTGATCGGCAGCGCGTACGACAACCCCGATGAGCGACTCGCCGACCTCGATCCGCTGGTGGCCGCGGCCGCCTCGCTGCCCCGGCTCTCCGACGTGGCGGCCGACCATGTGCTGGATCCACCGCGGTCCACGGGTGGGCTGGCCGGCCGGCCCGTGGTCGACGAGGACTGGCTGGTGGTCAGCACCATGCACTCCGCGAAGGGGCTGGAATGGGACACGGTGCATCTCATCCACGCCGCCGACGGGAACATCCCGTCCGACATGGCGCTGACCGACCGCAACGGACTGGCCGAGGAACGCCGTCTGCTGTATGTGGCGCTGACCCGGGCGCGCAACGACCTGCGTGTCTACGTGCCGCTGCGATACCACCACAACCCGATCGGCGACCGTCACAGCTGGGCGCAGCCGTCGAGGTTCCTCAGCGAGCGCGTGCGGGCCACGATGGACGACATCACCCTCCTGCGCCCGGAACCAGCGCACTCAGGCGGGACGGCCAGCGTCGACACCGCCGGTGCGGTGGAGGCCGAGTTGGGGGACCTGTTCGGCTGAGTCGCACTAACCTTGCGGCCATGGACAAGCCCGCGCTGCGCTCCCACCTGCGCGCGCGCCGCCGCGCCGGCCACACCCCGTCGGCGGACTTCCCGCAGCGGGTCCTGGACGCTGTCCCGGACGGCACGGTGTGCTGCTATGTCAGCCTCCCGGCAGAACCTCCGACCCCGGAGATCATCCAGGGCCTGTTGGAGCGCGGGCAGTCGGTGTACCTCCCGGTCGCCGCGGCGCACGGAATCCTGCACTGGGTCGCAGCGGCCAGTGTGCATCCGTGGGACGCCTGGGGGGTCCCCGGCCGGGCGCCGCTGCCGGTTGCGCCGGTCCCGTTGCCGGCGGTCGCCTGCATCATCGTCCCGGCGCTGGCGGTGGACCGCTGCGGCAGGCGACTGGGACAAGGAGGCGGGTACTACGACCGCTTCCTGCCGTCACAGCCCGGCGCCCGCCGTCTGGCCCTCGTGTGGGCCGACGAGGTCGTCGAACGGGTGCCCGCCGACCCCCACGATTCGCGGGTCGACTGCTGGGTGGTGGCCGATGGCTGATCCCACATCCGACCTCGTGGTGAACGGCGAGCTCACGATTCCCGCCCGGGAACTGCAGTGGCGGTTCAGCCGCTCGTCCGGGCCCGGCGGCCAGTCGGTCAACACCAGCGATTCCCGGGTGGTGCTGGTGTGGGATCCGCGCACGTCCCACGCCCTCACATCCCAGCAGCGCCACCTCCTGCGCACACCGTTCACCGTGACCGCCTCCGAACACCGCTCGCAACTGCAGAATCGCCAAGCCGCGCGCCACCGGTTGGCCCGCCGTGTCGAATCCGCGCTGACCCCGAAACGCAAACGACGCCGAACCCGGCCGACCGGCGCGTCGGTCACCCGTCGGCTGGAGGCGAAACGGCAGCGCTCGGCGATCAAGGCTTCACGCCGCCGGCCGCCGGTGGAGTGATCGCGGGGCTGACTTCCCCCACTAGTCTGGCGTCATGAATCTGTACCCTTTGGCGCTCCTCCCGCAGGTCACAGTCTCCAGCGGCCAGGCACAGCTGCCCTTCGTTCCGGGCTCACCGGCCGAGTACGGAACGCCCGAACAGGCCATCGCGGCATGGGTGGAGCAGGGCGCCTCCTGGGTGCACGTGGTGGACCAGGACCCGGGTGCGACCAACTACGCCTCCATCGCCCGCGGCACCGGGGCACACGTGCAACTGGCGTCGGCGATCGGCTCCGAGCCGGAACTGCAGGCTGCTCTGCATGCCCAGCCGAGCCGCATCGTCATCGAGCCGACGGACCTGATCTGGACCCAGAACGCCCTGGCCGCCCACGGGCAGTTGCTGGCGGTCGCGCTGGATCTCGACCACCCGGGAGCCCTAGATGTGCGGGCCACTCTGGACCAGGCGGGGTGCACCCGCTACGTGGTCCGCGCCGGTCACCGCCATCTGCTCAAGCGCTTCTGCGACCAGACCACCAGTGCGGTCGTTGCCGATGTGCGGGTGCGCAATCTGGATGATCTGCACGAGTTGCACGAACTGGTCCCGGACGGGCTCGACGGCATCATCCTCGACGAACCGCTGTACGACGGCGCCTTCATGTATGCGGAGGCGGTCGCCGCGGGCGCCGATCGTTTCGACATGTTCTTCTGGGGCCCGCCGCAGCCGTAACGGGTCAGACGCCCCCGATCTCCATGGTCATCCGCTGCTTGTACACGGTCACCCGGTTGCGGCCGGCCCGCTTGGCGGCGTACAGCGCCACGTCGGCGCAACGCCTCAGTTCGCCGGCCGTGGTGGCGTGCGTGGGGAAGACCGCCAGTCCGGCGGACAGTGTCACACCGCTGTGCCGGTTACCCGATGCCGCACTCACCAACGGCGTGAACGCGGTGCGGATCTCCTCGGCGCGTTCCAGGGCGATGTCGAGGGGCGCGGCGGGCATGATCACGACGAACTCCTCACCGCCGTAGCGGCAGGCGATGTCCCCGGGGCGTAGCTTGGCGGTCAGCAGATCGCCGAGCCAGCGGAGCACCTGGTCTCCGGCCGCGTGGCCGTGCTCGTCGTTGACCCTCTTGAAGTGGTCCAGGTCGATCATCATCAGGCTCAGCGGGATCTGTTCGCGGCCGGCCCGGGCCAGTTCGCGCCCGATCGTCTCCTCGAGGTAGCGGCGGTTGTACAAGCCGGTGAGGGGGTCGCGCAGCGCCTGCTCGCGCAGTCCGGCCTCGAGACTGCGGATGGTCACAAGCTGGGCGTTCAACTGCTCATTCGCGTCCCGCAACTGCAAGGCGGTCACCCGCAGCTCATTCACATCGCGCATGACCAGGACCCGGCCGCGCACCCGCCCGCGCCCGTCGGTGACGACGGTCCGCCGGACGTCGACGTGACGCCCGACCGGATGGTCGATGAACACCTCGTGGTTGTCCAACTCGCTGTCGATGGCCGCCCGCAGCGGCGGCCAGGGTTCCAGAATTTCCACCGCCGACTCGCCCACCAGGTTCCGGCCGTGGATCCCGAGCCACTTGAAGAAGGCCCGGTTCGCCATGGCCACCCGCCCGGCGGTGTCCAGCACGAGAACTGCGTCGTGCAGGTTCTGCAAGACCGAGTCCTGCGCGATGGGGACGACGGTGAGCAGTCCCTGTCTCAGCAGCATCCAGGCGAGTCCGGCCGCGGTCAGCGCGAACGCGATCGGCGCGGGATCCTGACCGGGGAAGGGGCTGAAACCGGAGACGTAGGCGACCGAGCCCATGATGGGGAACACCGCGAAGAACAGGGTCGCGATGAACTGCCCGCGATAGCTCTGATCGTGGCGCCGGAAGGCACTGAGCAGGACCAGGATGCCCAAGACCAGCAGCAGGTACGAGTACCCGATCACCAGCACGAAGGCCGGCCCGTGCTCGTAGACGAGGATGTTGCCGGGCTGCAGCACGAAGTGGGTCCACAACTCCCTGTGCAGTCCATTGGTCGCCGCGGCGAGGACACACAGCGTCGGCACGATCCAAACGAGCCAGCGAGGCGACGGCGCCCATCGTTCGCTCTGTGTGTATTCGATGCAGAACAGGAAGAAGAAGACCGGGACGCTCATCGCGCCCGGGTACCCCAGAGTGCCGAAGAACACCTTCACCGGAGTGCCGACCACCATCGCCTCGCAGGCGTAGGCGACCGTCCACAGCAGCATCGCCGCGAGCAGCCCCACCAGGGAGTGTCCGCCCTCCACCCGTCTCCGGGGCCAGACGATGAACAACGTGGTCAGCATCAGGCATGCCGCGGCCAGCATCGCCACGCCATAGACCGACCATTGCCAACCCAT
>DAOMFH010000166.1:0-5227 GCA_035429705.1 Actinomycetota bacterium | reverse complement strand
GATCCGCCACGCTGAAGGGGAAGGCCTGCCCGACGGCCGCGATCAGGAACAGCACCGCGGCGATCACCATGACCCGGCGACGGCCGAACTTGTTGGCCAGCGTGCCCGCGAACCAAGCGCCCACGGCCGACCCCAGCAGGGCGATCGCTACCACGAATCCGATGGCATCGCCGATATCGAACTTGACCTTCAAAGCGTCCACCGCGCCGTTGACGACAGCGGAGTCGAATCCGAACAGGAACCCACCCAGGGCGGCCACCACGGCCATCCGCACCACGCGGGCGGTGTGGTACTTCTCCTCAACGACCGGGCCGCCGTCACCGGCTCCTGGCATAGGTCCGTGCGCCATAGCTCACTCCTATTCGCGTTCCCCCTAGGAACCTAGCGAGCATATGGTGGTCAATGCACCCTCACCGCGAACAATCGTCACTGGCGACGGCAGCCACCGTGGGACCTCGTCCGATCCGTCCACGTGTGCCCAGGTGCTGGGGCTTCGGGCCTCACTCGTCGTAGGGCGATGGCGCGCCATCACCTCGCAGCTGTGGATTGGGCCGGTAATCCCCAGCACACCAATTCCCCGGAGCAAAGTCATCCCTGCTGGCAACAGGATCACCCGGGCGATCAAAGGAGTCAGTGCACCGGGTTGCTACCGGCACGCGTGACAGCCGCCCAGCGGCGGGTCGCAGCGCTTCGGCGCGACGGATTCTCCGATCAGCGCTAGCGTGCGCTTCGAAGCCGGGACCCGGACGGCCTGTGTCCCGACCGAGCCGAGGAGCTATGTGATGAGCAGACCCGCCCGCGACACCATCTCGTTGCCGCCGGCGCCAGCCGACTACGGCGTCGTCCTGCTGTCGCACGGCAGCGCCGACCCGCGTGCCCGGCTGGCCTGCGACCTGCTCGCTCGCAGGGTCGGACACCGGCTCGGCGCGTTCGTCGCCCAGGCCACTCTGGACCTGGACCGGCCACGCCTGGACGGCGCCATCAACTACCTGTCGGCCAAAGGCATCCACGATCTCGTGGTCGTGCCGATGCTGCTTACCACCGCCTACCACGCGACCCAGGATGTTCCGGTGTTCGCGGCCGACACACGCGGTGCCCACCCGCAGACCCGGGTCACGATGGCCGTGCCCATGGGCGCTGATCCCCTCCTGCTCAAAGGACTCGATGCCAACCTGAAGGCTGCCGGCCACCGGCCCAGTCAGGACACCGCGGTGGTGCTCGCATCGGCCGGGTCCAGTTATGCGGCAGCGCGCAGCCGGCATGCCGCACTTGCCCTCGAATGGCGCACCCACGGCTGGGGCGCGTCAGCGATCGCGTTCGCCTCCGGACCCGGCCCCCGGGTCGGTGAGGCCGTGGCGGAGTTACGGGAGTCCGGCTGGCAGGACATCTGTGTCTGTCCGTTCCTGCTGGCGCCCGGTGCGATGTCGCAGCGGATCGCGGCCGCTGCGCGCGAGTCCGGTGCCCGGGCGGTCACCGGCACCCTGCACAGCACGGATGCTGCCATGGAAGTGGTGCTGCGCCGGGTTCGTTCAGCGGTGGAGCAGCGCGATTTCCAACTCGCGTCCGGTTGACACCGGTTCGGCCAGGACGCCTCCAGCCGGAGGCCGCACATGCGACGATGCGGCCATGGACTTCACATTCCCCGACGAGATCACCGCGCTGCGGGCGGCCTTCGCCGACTTCGTGAAGAGGCAGATCATGCCGCTGGAGGAGGATCTCGCACCCCAGTTCGACACCCTCTCACCGGACCGCGAGCGCGTGTCGGCGGCCATGGCGCAGGTGCGGGCGCTGTCCGTCGAGGCCGGCTTCTTCGCAGCCCACATGCCGGAGTCGGTTGGCGGGCAGGGCCTGAGCACGCTGGGCATGACCGCGCTGGTCGAGGATGCCGCCCGCAGCGGCTCCCGCCTGGCGATGGCCGCGATCTCACCCCCGAATCCGGCCGGACCGAGTTCGCTACTGCTCAAACTGCCCGATCATCTGATAGAGCAATGGGTCCGCCCGGTGGTCACCGGAACCAAGACGGCCTGCTTCGCGCTGACCGAGCCGGAGGCCGGATCCGACGCCCAGGCCATCCGGACCAAGGCCGTCAAGGACGGTGCCGGCTGGCGCATCAACGGGCACAAGCACTACATCACCAACGCCCAGAACGCGGACTTCACAGTCGTCTTCGCCGTGACCGACGCGGAGAAACGCGCCGCCGGGGGGATCACCGCCTTCCTGGTCCCCGCCGACCAGTACCGGTGCGGCCCGACGCAATGGAACATCTCCGACACACACCCCGGGGAACTGTTCTTCGAGGACAGTTGGGTGCCCGATGACCACGTCGTCGGCGAGGTCGGGCTCGGCTTCTTCGCGGCCATGGAATTCCTGAACGCGGGCCGGGCGTTCATCGGCGCGCAGTCCCTGGGACTCGCGGAGTTCTGCTTGGACGCCGCCGCGTCCCACGCGCAGACCCGCACCGCGTTCGGCAAGCCCCTGGCCGCCTTCCAGGGCGCCAGTTTCCCGTTGGCCCAGAGCAAGGTCGAAGTGGAGGCGATGCGGTGGCTGACCTACCACCTCGCCTGGGCGGTTGACACCGGGCAGAACCCCATGCTGGACGCCTCCATCGTGAAGTACTACACGACCGAGCGCGCCTACGCGGTCGCGGACCGGTGCCTGCAGGTCTTCGGCGGGATGGGCCTGATGAAGTCCGGACCGATCGAACGGGTCCTGCGTCATCTGCGAATGCTGCGGGTGGTCGAGGGCGCCTCGGAGGTGCAGCTGTTGGTCATCGCCCGGGCCCTGACCGCCGCATAACGAAGTCGAGTCCGCCACATGCGGGGACGGTGAGCGACCTTCGGAGCCGCCGGGGTCGTTGGATCCTGCTGAGGCCGGGGCCGGGCCGGCCCGGTGCGGCGGATTGCCGGCGGGACGGGGTCGGCCAGCCCGGACAATATGGTGTGGACGGGCCACGTGGCCGGAACGTGACCTGCACTCCTGCGGTGACCCCTGCGACGCCCGAGCCGGTCAACTACGCTGGGAGCGCATGCGAATCGACCCAGGGGCTTTCACGTGACCACTGACCCAGGTAGTTCCTTCGGGACCAACGAATGGCTCGTCGACGAACTCTACGAGCAGTACCTCCAGGACCGGCATTCCGTCGACCCGGCCTGGTGGGACTTCTTCGCCGACTACAGCCCGTCCGACCCCGCCCGCGCGGCCGCGCTGAAGAGCAAACTGCAGCAGGCCAAAGCAGCCAAACGGGCGGCCGCAGAGCCGCCGGCTGCGCCCAAGCCGGCCGTCCCACAGGTCGTCGCAGAGGAGGCGACTGTCCTGCGCGGCCCCGCCGCACGGGTGGTCACCAACATGCAGGCCAGCCTGGCCATCCCCACGGCGACCAGTGTTCGGGCAGTCCCGGCGAAACTGCTGATCGACAACCGCGTTGTGATCAACAACCAGCTCAAGCGCAAGCGGCAGGGCAAGATCAGTTTCACGCACCTGATCGGATACGCCATGGTGCAGGCGCTGAAGTCGATGCCGGCCATGAACGTGTCCTTCGCCGAGGTCGACGGCAAGCCTGCGCTCGTCCAGCACGACAGCATCGGCCTGGGCATCGCGATCGACATGGCCAAGCCCGACGGCACCCGGCAGTTGCTCGTGCCGAGCATCAAGGACGCCCAGGACATGGACTTCGTCTCATTCCGGCACGCCTACGAGGACCTCATCCACCGCGCCCGCATCGGCAAGCTCACGGTCGACGACTTCGCAGGCACCACGGCTACCCTGACCAACCCCGGCACCATCGGAACCGTCCATTCCGTTCCCCGGCTCATGCCGGGCCAGGGCGTGATCGTGGGAGTCGGCGCCATGGAGTACCCGGCGGCCTTCCAGGGCGCCGCGCCTGAGAACGTCGTCCGGCAGGGCATCAGCAAGATCCTCACCCTGACGTCCACCTACGACCACCGAATCATCCAGGGCGCCCAGAGCGGGGAGTTCCTGCGCCGCATGCACCAACTGCTGCTCGGCGAGGACGACTTCTACGTCGGCGTCTTCCGTGCCCTGCGCATCCCGTACGAACCGGTCCAGTGGGCCCAGGACATCGCGCTGCAGCACGACGACGAGATCTCCAAGACCGCCCGGGTCCAGGAACTCATCCATGCCTACCGGGTGCGCGGGCACCTGATGGCAGACATCGACCCGCTGGAGTACAAGCAGCGTGCGCACCCCGACCTGGACGTGGCCAGTCACGGCCTGACGTTGTGGGACCTCGACCGGGAGTACGCCACCGGCGGTTTCGGTGGCAAGCCGTTCATGGAGTTGCGCACCGTCCTGGGCATCCTGCGCGACTCCTACTGCCGCACGATCGGCGTGGAGTACATGCACATCCAGGATCCCGAGCAGCGGCGCTGGATCCAGGCGCACGTCGAACAGCCCTACCAGCCGCCCAGCCGCGAGCAGCAGATGCAGATTCTGCGCCGGCTCAACGCGGCCGAGGCGTTCGAGACCTTCCTGCAGACCAAGTACGTCGGCCAGAAACGCTTCTCCCTCGAGGGGGCAGAGTCGACCGTCGCGGTGCTCGACGAGATTCTCGAGGCAGCAGCGCAGGAACGCCTGGACGAGGTGGCGATCGGCATGCCGCACCGCGGCCGGCTGAATGTCTTGGCCAACATCGCGGGCAAGCGCTACACGCAGATCTTCCGGGAGTTCGAGGGCGGCACGGTCGATTCCGTCATGGGCTCCGGGGACGTCAAGTACCACCTCGGCAGTGAGGGGACCTTCGCTGCCGAGACCGGCGAGGAGATCACGGTCTACCTGGCGGCCAATCCCAGCCACCTCGAGGCCGTGAACCCCGTGCTCGAGGGCATCGTGCGCGCCAAGCAGGACCAGCTCGACCAGGGAGAGGACTTCCCGGTCCTGCCCGTGCTCATGCACGGTGACGCCGCGTTCGCCGGGCAGGGCGTCGTGGCCGAGACCCTGAACCTGTCCCAGTTGCGCGGCTACCGCACCGGCGGCACCCTGCACATCGTCGTGAACAACCAGGTCGGTTTCACCACCCCGCCGGAGAGCAGCCGCAGTTCGGTTTACGCCACGGACGTCGCCCGGACCGTGCAGGCACCCATCTTCCATGTGAATGGCGATGACCCGGAGGCGTGTGTCCGGGTCGCCCGGATGGCCTTCGACTTCCGGCAGGCATTCAAGAAGGACGTCGTGATCGACCTCGTGTGCTACCGGCGCCGGGGGCACAACG
>DAOMFH010000165.1:0-5232 GCA_035429705.1 Actinomycetota bacterium | reverse complement strand
GGCAGCGGGGGCAGCGACCACCCCGCCCGGGAGTATTCGGCGGACAGGAATGCGTCTTCGAACGGCGCGTTGTGCGCCACGACCACGACGCCTTGCAGCCAGGCGAGGATGGACGCGGCGATCTCGGGGAAGGGGGGCGCGCCGCGCACCATGGCGTCGTCTATCCCGTGCACCGCCCCCGCCCCGACCGGGCGCTGCGGGTCGATCAGGGTTTCGAACACACCGAGTTCGCGTCCGCTGGGATCCACTCGCACGATGGCGATCTCCACGATCCGGTCCCGGCCCGTGGCGTCGAAGCCGGTGGTCTCCAGGTCGATGACGGCGTACCCCTGGTTCGTGTGCTGGTACCGCCCGCGCGGTGCCGGGTAGATGAACATCTCCGATGACCCCTCTCGTCGCTGCGACCGTAGCCGGGGGGTGCGACAAGGTGGTGCCTACAACCCACAGGGCGTGGCACAGTGAACTGCCATGAGCACCTTCCCGCCGCCCCGCAAGAGCCTGCTCGCGGCAGGCAAACTCACCGTGGTCCTGCTCATCCCCATCGTGGCGGTGGTCGCGCTGCTCGGTGGTGGGGCGGTTCTGCCGGCGACCATGGGGTTGTTGAGCGTCTCGTTCGTCCCGTACTTCTCGGTGCGGGAGGCGCTGGGCCTCAGCGGGATCCTGTGTCTCGTGGGTGCCGCGGCGACGGCGGCCAACGGGCATCCGGTGGCCGTGGTGATCGTCGTGGTGGTCGTGTGCCTGCTGGCCGGTCTGCTCAGCCGGGTCAGCGGGGGTGTGTACGCGGTCGCCCCGAGCGTGGCAGCGGTGCTGGGCCTGTCACCGTCCGTGCACAACTCCCCGCTGGGCACCGCCGCGATCATGCTGGCCGTCTGCGCGTACACGATCGCCGTGGTGCATCTGCTGAAGCTCCGCCTCGACCGGGAGCCCGTGCCGTTCGAGGTGGCCATCCGGCATGCCGTGGTGATGGCGGTCGCCTGTGGGGCCGCGACCGCGGTGGCCGTGCACTACAACTGGCCCCGGTCCTACTGGCTGGTCATGACGCTGGCCATCGTGCTGCGGCCGTACGCCGGCGACTCACTGGTCAAGAACCGGCAGCGGGTGGTGGGCACCATCCTCGGGGCGGCGGTGGCCGCGCTGCTGTCCCCCTTGCCGCAGTCAATGCACTTGGTCCTCACCGCGGTGTGCCTGACGCTGATGCTGGCCTACATGGTGCAACGGGACTACGTCCTGCAGGTGGCGTTCATGACCCCGATGGTCATCTTCCTGGTGAGCAGTGGCAGCGCCGGGAGTGCCCTGGCCATGGATGGACTGCGGGTGCTCTACACGATCGGGGCGGCAGTGGCGGGCGCGCTGCTGTCGCAGGCGCTGGTGCGAGAGTCCGCAGTGCCTGCGCAGTCGTGACCGGGTCCGCCCCGACCCCTGGCACGATGACGGTGTGCTGATCCTGCTGCCGCCCTCGGAGTCCAAACGCGCCGCTGAGCGCGGCAAGCCGCTGGATTTCGCACGACTGACGGCGCCGGCTCTCACGCCACTGCGGGTGAGGTTGCTGGATGCCCTGCAGGATCTGTGCCGCGCGGATCCGGCCCGGGCCATCGAGGTCCTGGGACTGGGGCCCACACAGTTCGACCTGGTCGTGCAGAACGCGGAACTGACCACCCGACCGGCCGCCCCCGCCAGCCGGGTCTACACCGGCGTCCTGTATGCGGCCCTGGGCCTCGACGACCTGACCGGGCAGGACCTGCGCCGGGCCAACCGGCGCATCGCCATTGTCTCGGCACTGTTCGGGATCGTGCGCCCGTCCGACCGCATCCCCGCCTACCGGCTCTCCGGGGGTTCCCGGGTGCCGGGCATCGGCCCGCTGACCGGGTACTGGCGCGAGCCGCTGACCGGTGAGGTGGCCAGTCACCGGGGGCTGGTGGTCGACATGCTTTCCACGCCCTACGCATCGATGGTGGCGCTGCCCCGCCGGGCGGTGACGGTCAAGGTGTGGCGGGACGCGCCGGGCGGGCGGCGTACGGCGGTCAGCCACTTCAACAAGGCGACCAAGGGGGAACTGGCCCGGTTGCTGGCCACGGCCCCGCAGGCAGCGCAGACGCCAGCAGACGTGCTTGACGTCGTGCGGGCCGGTGGCTGGCGCGCCGGACTCGACGGTGCCCGGCTCGACGTCTGGATGCGGGAGTAGCAGCCCCGCTGGCCTCAGGTGAACAGGGTCTCGCCGACGAAACCCCCCTCCGGGACGCCCGGCGGGATCGCGTAAACCCCCGACGCGACGTGCTTGATGTACTCGTTGAGCAGGTCGGAGCGCGCAAGGGCGGTCTGCACCGGCAGGAAGGACGTCCGGATATCGCGCTGGTAGCCCAGGAAGAACAACCCGGCGTCCAGGCGCCCGAGCGCGTCGGAGCCGTCAGTGTAGTTGTAGCCACGGCGCAGCATGCGGACCCCGCCGTGGTGGTTCGGGTGGGCCAGTCGCATGTGCGAGTTCACCGCGATGAGCGGTTGGCCGTCGCGGCCGGTGACGCTGAAGTCGGGCTCGGTGAACTCGGTCCCGCCGGAAAGCGGCGCCCCCTCGCCCTTGTTGCGCCCGAAGATGGTCTCCTGTTCGCGCAGCGACGTGCGGTCCCAGGTCTCGATGGTCATCCGGATGCGCCGGGCGACCAGATAGGACCCCCCGGTCATCCACTCCGGGCCGTCACCGGGCTGCACCCACACCTGTTCGGCGGCATCGGCGTCCTCGGCCTTGACGTTGGCGGTGCCGTCCTTGAAACCGAACATGTTGCGCGGGGTCTGCTGGCCGGTGCTCGTAGACGAGGTCCGGCCGAAGCCCAACTGCGACCAGCGGATCGTGGCCGTGCCGAACGCCAGGCGGGACAGGTTGCGGATCGCGTGCACCGCCACCTGCGGGTCCTGCGCACAGGCCTGCACGCACAGATCGCCGCCGGACCGGGCCGGGTCGAGGTCGTCGGCGGGGAAGTGCGGCAGGTCGATCAGCGCAGCCGGCCGCCGGTCGGCCAGCCCGAAGCGGTCCTTCCCGTCGGCGTCGGTGAACAGCGACGGTCCGAAGCCGAACGTCAGCGTGAGTCCGGAGGCCGGCAGTCCGATCGCCTCACCGGTGTCGTCCGGCGGTGCGTCGTACGGTCCCCCGGCGGGGTCGAACTCCCCGGCCGGCGAGCCCTGGGTGATGCGGGCGGCGGCTGCCGTCCAGGCGGTGAGCAGGTCAACGAGTGCGTCTCGGCCGCCGGCCGTGACGTCGAAGGCGGCCATGTGCAGGTGGTCCTGCGCCGGGGTCAGGATCCCGGCCTGGTGCGTGCCGTGGAACGGGTAGGCGTCCTGCGCGGTCTCCTCCTTGCGGGACAGGGCCACGGCCGTGCCGCCGGCCGCTGCGACGGCCGCCCCCGCTCCGACGAGGCCGAGGAAGCCTCGTCGGGAGACGCCGGAGCGCTGCTCGCTCACGCCCCGGTCACCACCACGGAGGTCAGCCGGGACAGTGGCTCGCCGAGCGCGTCCACCGCGGCGGACAGTTCCTTGACCTGCTGCTTGCTCAACTGGTCGTAATACACGAACCCGTCGCCATCCCGGTACTTGTCCAGCAGGTCCTGCAGTTCCTGGAACCGGGTGTCCAACTCCTCGGCCAGTTCGGGATCGAGTTCCTGGACCACGGGCCGAAGGGCGTCGTACATGACCTTCGCGCCGTCGACATTCGCCTGGAAGTCCCACAGGTCGGTGTGCGACCAGATCTCCTCCTCGCCGGTGACCTTGCCGGTGGCCACCTCGTCGAGCAGTTCCTTCGCGCCGTTGCCCAGCTGGTCGGCGGTGAACGTCATGTCCCGGGTGCGCTTGTACAGTACGGCCGTGTCGGCGACCAGCAACGCAGCGTACTTTTCCCGCTGCTTCTGGCTCATCGGCTCGTAGCCGTCAGCCGGCGGCCAGAGGTCTTTCTCGATGCGGTGCCAGCCGGTCCACTGCTGGCCGGGTTCGAGGTCGGCCTCACGCAGGTCGAGTCTGGGGTCGAGGTCGCCGAAGGACTCCGCTACCGGCTCGATGCGCTCCCAGTGCATCCGGGTCGCGGCGTACAGGGCCCGTGCCCGCTCGTCGTCACCGGCCACGTAGGCCGCGGCGAACTCCTCGGTGGCCGCCACCAGTTGTTCGGTCTGGTCCCGCACGTAGGCGGCATAGGACGCCGTGGCCGCCGCGACCTGTTCGGCCAGCGGTCCGTCCGGGGTGAGGTCGGCACCTGAGTCGGTGACGGTGAACGGCGCACGGATTCCGTCGCCGACCATTCCCGGCTTGCAGGCGGTCTGGTACTGCCCGGGTGCGGCGAGCACGACGAGGTCCCGGGACAGCCCCGGCCCGATGTTCTCGACCTCGCCGATGATGCGCAGTCCGTCCTCGCCCAGCAGGTAGAACTCGGTGACGTCGTCCCCGTCGTTGGTCACCCGGAAGGTGACGGTGCCGGACGGGACCTCAGTCGATCCCACCTTGCAGGCGTCGGCCGTGCTGGAGACCGGGATGGCCGAACCGTCCGTGGTGGTCGGATTGGCCGTACAGGCAGTCAGCGTCAAGGGGAACAAGGCCCCGAGCGCGAGGGCGAAGGAGGTTCTCACCGGGCCTCACCCGTGCTCGCCACCGCCGGTGTCTGGGGGGCGTTGGCCCTGGGAGGCAACGGCCGGTGCACGGTGCGCAGGAACAGCCACATGACCGGAACCACGTACGCGACCCATGCGACGGCCTGCAGGACGGTGGTCGCGGGGGAGAAGTTGACGGTGCCCTTGAGCAGTGCGCCGTACCAGGAGGTCGGCGGCACGGCCCGGCTCACGTCGAAGGCGAGCGTGTTGAGCCCGGGCAGGATGCCGGCCTCCTGCAGGTCGTGGATGCCGTAGGCGAGCACCCCGCCGGCGACGATCACCAGCGCGGCACCGGTCCACATGAAGAACCGGGCCAGGTTGAGCCGCAGCGCCCCGCGGTAGATCAGCCAGCCGAGGACCACCGCCGTGCCGAGTCCGAGGGCCGCCCCGAACAGCGGGACCGGCCCGCCGCCCGATGCGCGCGCCGCCGACCAGAGGAACAGCGCCGTCTCGAGGCCCTCCCGTGCGACTGCCAGGAACGCCATCAGCGCGACCGCCCACGGCGCGACCGCCGCAGCCGAGTCGACCTTGGTCTGCAGTTCACCCTTCAGTTGACGGGCGTTGCGGGCCATCCAGAAGATCATCCAGGTGACGAAGGCCACGGCGATGA
>DAOMFH010000164.1:0-5251 GCA_035429705.1 Actinomycetota bacterium | reverse complement strand
CACCAGACGTGGGTGGTGGCCGCCAGCGTGCCCGCCCTCACCTGTGCGACGACGGTCTCCAGCGGCTGCGGCCCCTGCTGCTGACCCGCGCCGTCCACCCAGTGCACCGACTGCGACATATCCACCATTGGCTACCTCCCTGACCTGCAGCAGGGTAGCGGCGCCCGGGCCGGTGTGGCTAGATCACGTGCCGCCGGCGGTCAGGAGGCGCCCGGGCCGGTGTGGCTAGATCAAGTGCCGCCGCGGTCAGGAGGCGCCCGGGCCAGTGTGGCTAGATCAAGTACCGCCGCGGTCAGGAGGCGCCCAGGACCACCACGGCCATGCCCAGGGCTGCGCAGACTCCGAGGACCTGCAGGGTCGAGCGCCGGAACCGCAGGACCAGCACCGCCGCCACCAACGCGATCAGCACGGCGGCCACGTCCACCGTCGGCAGGTCGGGCACGGTCAGGCTGGCCGGGCCGAACTGCCAGGTGTCGACCTCGAAGAAGGTCGACAGGGCGAACCAGAGGGCCAGGTTCGCGATCACCCCGACGACCGCCGCGCTGATGGCCGACAGCGCGTTGTGCAGGCCCCGGTTGTGCCGCAAGCGGTCCACGAACGGAGCCCCGGCGAAGATGAACATGAAGCAGGGCAGGAAGATCACCCAGACCGTGAGAACGGCCCCGAGGACCCCGGCCAGCAGCGGCGCCAGTGAACCCGGATGGTTGTACGCCCCGAGGAACCCGACGAACTGCAGAACCAGGATCAGCGGCCCCGGCGTGGTCTCGGCCAGGCCGAGGCCGGTCGTCATGTCGTCGGCACTCATCCAACCGAACTGGCCGACGGCCTCCTGGGCGACGTAGGCGAGCGCGGCATACGCACCCCCGAAGGTGACGACAGCGGTCTTGGAGAACAGCAGGGCCTGCTGGGTGAAGATGCTCTCCGGGCCCAGCAGCAGCACGAGGGTGACGACGGGTGCGAGCCACAGCACGGCACAGACCGCTGCGGCGATCAGCGCCCGGCGGGCCATCGGCGCCGGGATCCGCTCGTCGTCGGACACCACGGTTGACACGGTCGTGGCCGGATCGTCCTGGTCGTCGCCGGTGAAGCGCGGCAGCCAGGAGGCCCGCCAGCGGCCGACCGCCCAGCCCAGGACTCCCGCCAAGGCGACGACCAGCGGGAAGGGGGCGTCGAAGACGAACAGCGCGATGAACGCCGCCACCGCCGTACAGCGCAGCATCGCGGTGTGCAGCGTCCGGCCGGCCACTTTGACCAGGGCCTGCGCGACGATGGCCACCACGGCGGCCTGCAGCCCGAGCATCAGTCCCGACACCCAGGTGACCCCGCCGTGCATCGCGTAGAGGGCGGAGAGCAGCATCATCACCACGAAACCGGGCAGCACGAACAGCGACCCGGCGATGAGCCCGCCGCGCACGCCGTGCATGAGCCAGCCGACGTAGGTGGCCAGCTGCTGCGCCTCCGGTCCGGGCAGGACCATGCAGTAGTTCAGCGCGTGCAGGAAGCGGCGCTCGCTGATCCACCGTCGCTGGTCGACGACCTCGCGGTGCATGACCGCGATCTGGCCGGCCGGACCCCCGAAACTGTTGATCCCGACGTAGGCCCAGACGCTGGTCGCCTCACGCAGGGGAACCGGAGAAGGCACGGATCAGGGTCCTGCGGGCCCGGCAGGGTTCTCCGTAGTGGACGTCAGGGTCGGCGTCGGGGTCTTGGTGGCAGTCGCAGTGGCAGTCGTCGTCGCGGTTGCCGTAGCCGTTGCGGTGACGGTTTGGGTCGGCCGGGGACTCGCCGACCGGGTGACGGTCTCAGTCGCCGTCGGGGACGGGCTCTCCGAAGGCTTCGGCTTGTCACCACCACCGCCACTGGTGAGCAGCCAGACCAGTCCCGCCAGCACGAGCAAAGCGACCAGCACACCCACCACGATCCATCCCACCGGCGAACTCTTCTTCGGCGGCGGGGCGGCTTGCGCCCATTCCATGTAGACCACCGAACCGCGGGGAACCCACGAACCGGCCATCGGACTTTGAGCCGTCACCCGGGTGGCGGGTGCTCCAGGAGGTGGTGGCTGACCAGCGAACGACTCAGGGGTCTGCCCCCATTGGGTGGCCACACCCGGCAACGGTTGGCCGGCCACCTGCTGTACCTGGAACATCGGCGCCAAGCCGCTCTGGCCCACCAGGCTGAATGCCATCTCGGGACTCAGGCCCACGGTCTGCGGCACCTGCACGCTGTCGATGGGCTGTTGGGGCAACGTCGTCATGGCCATCCCTCCGGACTCCTGGGAGAACGGTAGCGGTTCGGACCCCGTTCACCCGGGAGATCCAGCGCACGTCGCTGCGGCTGGTGCGTCGCTGCCGCCCACAACGGTCCGCAGACCTGCGTGGCCTACCGTGAGATGCCGTTGGCGGCCTCCCCGGCGCACAGCGGCGCCTCGCACCGGCACGGCTCCGGCACGATGATCAGCGGCGGTGCGCGCACAGGTACGCCACGGGTCCCACCGGCTGGATGAACAGCCCCAGTGCCCACAGGCCCTTGCGGCCGTGGACCTGGTCGGCCGGGCGCCTGATCAGGTCCACCGCCGCCGTGGCGGTCAACGACAACTCGACGCTCACGAGGGTGAGCAACAACGCCCGCTGACTCGCGGACAGTTCCGACCATTTCCTGTTCGCCATGACGGCCTCCAACGCGCCCGTGGCGGCGAGGGTGATCCCCGGCGCCCAGCATGGGCTACTCCTACTGTCCCGCTTGTCCGGCCGAAGTGCACGCCTTGTTCCGGTTCGCGTCCCGCTGCGCCGCTCAACCGGCGCGGCCACTGATGCTCCCCCGACAGCGACCTGTCGGGAAAGGCGGCATGAACAGCCCATGAACAAGGGCGGCTCAGTGGCGCAAACACGTGATCTTGCCGCGACCATGTGAATACCGAAACGTCTCGCTGGAGGAACCCGGGTGGATCTTGCTCTGCTCGCGATCATCGCGCTTGTCGCGGTGGCGCTGCTCTTCGACTTCACCAACGGCTTCCACGACGCGGCCAACTCCGTGGGGACCGTGGTCGCCACCCGGGCGCTGCCGGCCAAGTGGGCGCCGGCGTTCTCGGCCTTCTTCAACTTCCTGGCGCTGTTCGTCGTCGGTACCGCAGTGGCCAGCACCGTCGGGAAGACCGTCAAAGAGGGCTTCGCCAGCGAGGCCGTGATCTTCGCCGCGCTGTTCGCCGCGGTCGCCTGGAACTACATCACCTGGTTCATCGGTATGCCGTCGTCGTCCAGCCACGCCATCATCGGCGGACTGGTCGGCGCGGGCCTGGCGGCCGGCGGGGTGGACGCCATCACCTGGAGCGCGGTGCAGAAGGCCGCGATCGGCATCGTGGCCAGTCCGCTGGTGGCGTTCACGATCGCCTTCATCCTCATGTACGTGGTCTACCTGATCCAGAAGATGTTCAAGCTGCATGACGACCACCCGACGTTCAAGGGCCTGCAGCTGGTCTCCGCCGCGGCCCTGTCCTTCGGGCACGGCGCCAACGACGCGCAGAAGACGATGGGTGTGATCGGGGCGCTGCTGCTGGGCGCCGGGTACACAACCATGGATGACACCGGCAAGCACATCGTCCTGCCCATGTGGGTCGAATTGTCCGCTTACAGCGCGATCGCACTGGGCACGCTGTGGGGCGGCTGGAAGATCATCGAGACCGTGGGGCTGCGGATCACGACGCTCCACGCCAACTCCGGTGCAGCCGCCAACCTCGGCGCCAGTACCGCGATCTTCGGGGCGACTGCAATGGGAGTCCCCATCTCCACCACCCACGCCGCCGCCAGCTCCGTGGTGGGTGCCGGCGTCTCCTCCGGCAAGGGCGCCAACTGGCGGGTGGTCGGCGAGATGATGATCGCCTGGGTCGTCACGATCCCGTTGGCGGCCTCCATCGCTTTCGCCATGTACTGGCTCACCCAGCTCCCCACCGTGCTCGCCTGGGTGGTGGTGGGGCCGGTGGTCATCGCCTTCGGCACCTGGGTTGTCTGGGCGATGCGACACAGCGTGCATGCGTCGGACATCGATAAGGATATCCCGTCAGACAAGGACCTCGATGAGTTCGACCAGGATCCGATGCCGCATCTGAAGGGCCACGGTCCCGTCGACTGAATCCCGCACTTCGGGTTGGGGGGCCGATGCGAGAGGTCGCTGACGACGACCCTTGGCCGCCGCAGTTCCCCAGTCGAGGGTCACGCGGTTGACCTTCGGGTTCGCCCAACTTAACCCCGACCGGTGGGTCAGCAGCGTCCGGTCAGGGCTTCGGAAATGCAGGGCCCTTGTCGGCGTCCGGTTCATTCGGTGCCGGCGACGGTGTCCGCCTGGTCCGCCATTGCCCCCAGGGCGCGCCCGCCCGCGGCGGGCTTGGTGAGTCCTCGGCGCTCTGAGCGCACGAATCCTTGCCAGCCTGCCCGGACCCGCCGCGCCGCCGGACATTCCACTGAGCCCGTTGAGGTAGGTCGAAAACCGGCGCCGTCCCGGGATCGGGGCAGCCGCTACTGCCACCAGCGCCGGTTGTCCCCCTCCTCGTCCCGGTAGCCACCCGGCGCTTCCCGCTCGGCGGCGATCGCCTCCTCGAGCTCCTCCTCATCCACCGTCTGAGGGAGGGCCTTGGCGTCGATGCCGAGCTCCTTGCGGGCAGCGCGACAGCCAGCCGAGATCGAGTGGTACATGTGCGCCTCGCCCAACTTGTCGGTGAAGCCGGACCTGTTCAGTACCTGCCGGGCTTGGTAGAAGACCCGGACGAGGTACAGCTCGATGTCCCTTTCCGTCAACTGGTTCAGGATCCGCTCGAGGGATTCCACGCCTGTGGTGTCGAGTTGACTGGTGGCCTCCAGGTCCAGCAGAACAGCCGTGGTCCCCTCGTACTCCTCCACCAGTTCCAGCACCCCATCGGCGATCTCCGCCGCGTTCGCCCAGAACAGGGGGGCGTCGAGCCGGATGACCAGAACTCCCTCGTAGGTCTTGCGCTCGGGATGGTTGCGGATACTGCCCCAGGCAGCCTTCTCCTCCGGGACCTTCCCCATTACTTCCATGTCGATCCGGCTGGAACGGTAGACCAGCCCCAGCACAGCCATCCCGATCGCGGCAAGCAGACCGTACAGCGGGCCGAGCAGCAGGACCCCGCCCAGGGCTCCCAGACTCGAAGTGAAATCGTTGCGGCGGATCTGGCGGTAGCGACGGATGGCCGGCAGATCCATCAGGCCCCAGACGGCCTGGATCACGATTGCCGACA
>DAOMFH010000163.1:0-5256 GCA_035429705.1 Actinomycetota bacterium | reverse complement strand
TCCTCTACCAGATCCAGACGAAGTACCGCGACGAGGCGCGGCCGCGGGCCGGCATCCTGCGCGGTCGCGAGTTCGTGATGAAGGACTCCTACTCGTTCGACCTGGACGACGAGGGACTGCAGCGTTCGTACGACCGGCACCGGGTCGCCTACATCAAGACCTTCGAACGCCTGGGACTGGACTACGTCATCGTCTCGGCGATGTCCGGGGCGATGGGCGGTTCGGCCAGTGAGGAGTTCCTGGCGCCGTGCGAGTCCGGTGAGGACACCTTCGTGCGCTCCGACGGCGGGTACGCCGCCAACGTGGAAGCGGTGGTCACGGTGCCGCCGCCGCCGATCCCGCTGGCGGGGCTGCCTCCTGCGCACGTGGAGGACACCCCGGACACCCCGACCATCGAGACGCTGGTCGACCTGGCCAACGCGCGCTTCCCCCGCAAAGACCGGCCGTGGACGGCCGCGGACACCCTCAAGAACGTGGTGCTGCGCCTCGAACACCCGGACGGCAGCATCTCGCCGCTGGTGATCGGCTTGCCCGGTGATCGGGAAGTCGACATGCGTCGGCTCGAGGCGCAGGTCACCCCGGCGGTGCCCTCCCCGTTCGAGGAGGAGGACTTCGCCAAGTACCCACAGTTGGTCAAGGGTTACATCGGCCCGCGGTCGCTGGGGGAGCAGCGCGGAATCCCCTTCCTGGTGGATCCGCGGGTCGTCTCCGGGACGGCCTGGATCACCGGGGCGGATGAACCCGGCCGGCACGTGTTCGACCTGGTCTGCGGGCGGGACTTCACCCCCGACGGGACCATCGAGGCCGCCGAGGTGCGCGACGGGGACCCGGCGCCGGACGGATCCGGCCCGTTGCACAGTGAGCGCGGGATCGAGATCGGGCACATCTTCCAGCTCGGTCGCAAGTACGCCGAAGCCCTCGACCTCACCGTGCTGGACGAGCACGGCAAGTCCCGGGTGGTGACGATGGGGTCCTACGGCATCGGCGTGTCCCGGGCGGTCGCGGCGATCGCCGAGCAGCACCACGACGACAAGGGCCTGATCTGGCCGCGGGAGGTCTCGCCGGCCGACGTCCACATCGTGGCCACCGGCAAGGATGCGGCGGTGTTCGAACGGGCGGAGGAGATCGCGCTGGGCCTGGAACAGCGCGGTCTGCGGGTGATTTACGACGACCGCAAGGCCTCACCGGGAGTCAAGTTCAACGACTCCGAGCTGCTGGGCGTGCCCACCATCGTGGTGGTCGGCAAGCGGCTGGCCGACGGGCTGATCGAGGTCAAGGACCGGGCCACCGGGCAGCGCCAGGACGTGCCGGTGGCCGATGCGGTCGCCGTGATCGCCGGGGTGTGCGGCAAGTAGCACGCCCTTACGGCAGGTCCACCCGGACGATCCGGTCGTCACCCGGCTGCGGTGCGCCGCGGCCGTCGGTGTTGTTGGTGACGACCCACAGGCCGCCAGCCGGGTTCTGCACCACGTCGCGCAGGCGGCCCAGGTCGTCTGTGAACCAGGCGTGAGGCTTGCCCGCGCTGGTCCCGTTCAGCGGCACCTGGTAGAGCGTCTGGCCGCGCAGCGCCGCCACCCAGGCCGACCCCGCGACGATCGCCAGCCCACTGGGCGAACTGGTGGAGGTGGGCGACCAGGTGGCCTTGGGGTTGGTGGTGCCGGGCAGGTCGCAGTCGCCCTCGCACTGCGGCCAGCCGTAGTTGTGCCCCGGCTCGATGAGGTTGAGTTCGTCTACCTCCGCCTGGCCGAACTCGGTGGCCCACAACCGGCCGTCTGCGTCCCAGGCCAGTCCCTGCACGTTCCGGTGGCCATAGGACCAGACCGGCGATTGCGGATCGGGGTTGCCAGGGGCCGGCTGACCATCCGGGGTCACCCGCAGGATCTTGCCCGCCAAGGAGGCCTGGTCCTGCGCGAGGTCCGGGTGGTCGGTTTCGCCGGTCGCGATGTACAAGTACCCGTCGGGGCCGAAGGCGATTCGCCCCCCGTTGTGATACGTGCCCTTCGGGATTCCGGCGAGAACCTCTCGAGGGTTGGTCAAGTGTTTCCCGTCGAAGTCGTAGGCGACCACTCGGTTATCGGTGTCGGCCGTGTAGTAGGCGTACACGGCCTCTGCCTCAGGGCCCAGGATCGCAAGGCCCAGCAGTCCGCCCTCGCCCTCGGGCCGGACGTCGGCCACCGTTTCGAGAAGCCGGGTCTTCCCGTTCGCGAGCAGGAGTATGCGAGCAGTGTCTCGCTCGCTGATGAGGGCACGGTCGGCGGACAGCGGCACCACACTCCACGGTGCCTTCAGTCCGGTGGCCACATCGCTCCCGAGTGTGGGAGTCGTCAACTGCGCAGCACTTGTCGGTGCAGAAACGGAAGGGGTGGACGTGGCCGGAGTCTGCGGTGCGGAAGGTCCGCTGCACGCGACTAGAGCCGTGGAACACACGATCAGGAATGTTCCAGTCCGCACGAATCCGACCCTACGGGGCCAGACGCTCGAAGTCACGCCGGTGGGGTCAGGCCATCGGGCCACGGGAAGGCCTGCCCGGTCGCCCCCCAGGACTGCCCGGCCAGCGCCGCGCGGCGGATCTGCCGGATCGCCCAGCGCCGGCGGCGCGGCTGGTCTAGCTGATCGGCCACCAGTTCGGTGAGCACCGGGATCAAGCGCAGTTCCACGGTGGCGAGCAACTCACGGGCCTGCGCCGGGGTCCGCACCGGGCCGGGCAACTGGTAGGCGGGGGCGGGTGGTTGGGGCTGCTGTCCGTCGGCGACCAGCCACTCACGCAACTGGTCGCGGTCGACCCGGTGCTCATCCGATCGGGCCAGGGCCCGTGCCTGGTCGTTGAGGAGGCGCCCACCGGCCCGCCCGTAGGCGTAGATGGCCGCGTACTGCCCGGCCAGGGCCGCCTGCAGCGCGTCGCTCACAGTCCCTCCAGGGTCACGACGTGCTGGGCCTCCGAAGCCGCTATCAGGGCGAGTAGTTGGGCCTTCTCGGCATCGTCGGTCTGCCCGGCTCCGGAGGTCCGCAGGCGCATGGCCCGGCGCTCGGCGCGGACCAGTTGCCGGCGGGTCGGTGGGCTGGCCGTCCCTGGTGGCGGCGGGGGCTCGTCCCAGCCCAGTGCGCGCAGATGTGCCGCGTGCTCGTCACGCAGCCGCTGGTAGGCGACCCCGGCCGCCCGTCCTGCGCCGGCGATGGCGGCGTCGTAGGCGGCGATGAGCGCGAGTTCGTCGGCCTGCTGCTGGTCGGGCGTTCGAGGGGGTGGTTCTTCTCCGTCGACCCGCGTGGTACTACGACAGGCGGGCAGGGCCAACGCGGCAGAACCCACCGCCGCGACCTGCAGCACATGCCGTCGGTCCACCATGAACGCCCAGCCTACGCGCGCGTAATGTGGGAGGGCATCAGGGAGGCTGACATGTCGGATTCACGCGAGCAGCAGATCGCGGATCTCGTCGATCCGGTCGTGCGCGCCCGTGGGGCGGACCTCGAGTTCGTCACGCTGCGCCGCGCGGGCCGGCGCACGGTCGTCGTGATCGCGGTCGACGCCGACGGAGGCGTGACGCTGGACGGCATCGCCGAACTGTCTCGGGAGATCTCCGAGGTGCTGGATGCGAACGGGATCATGGGCGAAGGGGCCTACACCCTCGAGGTGACCTCACCCGGAGTGCACCGGCCGCTGACGCTGCCCAGGCACTGGCGGCGGGCGAAGTCGAGGCTGGTGCGGGTACATCTGCACAGCGACGAGGTCGTGGAGGGGCGCATCCTGGACAGCGACGACGCCTCTGCCCGGATTGACGTGGACGGCGCTGCGCGCACAGTCCCGTTCGGGGACGTTCGCAAAGCCGTGGTGCAGGTGGAGTTCCCGAAGGAGACGGACTGATGGACATCGACATGACCGCTCTCAAGGCGGTCGTCGTGGACAAGGGTTTGAGCCTGCCGACCGTGGTGGCCAGCATCGAGCAGGCGCTGCTGGCGGCGTACCACCACACCGAGGGTCACCAGCAGCAGGCGCGCGTCGAACTGGACGGCAAGTCCGGTCATGTCACGGTGTGGGCGACGCAGGTGGGCGAGGACGGCGAGGTCGCTGGCGAGTACGACGACACCCCGGCGGACTTCGGCCGGATCGCCGCGACCGTCGCCAGGCAGGTCCTGATGCAGCGGCTGCGGGAGGCCAGCGACGACGTCACGTTCGAGGAGTTCAGCGCCCGCGAAGGCGATCTCGTCTCCGGGGTGATCCAGCAGGGCAGCGACCCCCGCCTCGTGTACGTGAGCCTCGGCTCGGTGGAGGGGATCATCCCCGCGGCCGAACAGGTGCCCACAGAGTCCTATCAGCACGGCGAGCGGCTGCGCTGTTACGTGGTGTCCGTGCGCCGGGGCGCGAAGGGAGCCTCGGTCACCTTGTCGCGCACGCACCCCGAGCTGGTCCGGAAACTGTTCGCGATGGAGTCCCCGGAGGTGGCCGACGGGGTGGTGGAGATCCTCGCCCTCGCCCGGGAAGCCGGGCACCGCACGAAGATCGCAGTGCGCGCCCGGTCCCCCCAGGTCAACGCCAAGGGAGCCTGCATCGGACCGATGGGCCAACGGGTCAGGGCGGTCACGTCGGAGTTGCAGGGCGAGAAGATCGACATCGTCGACTTCGACGACGATCCGGCGGCGTTCATCGCGGCGGCGCTGTCTCCGGCGAGAGTCCAGGCCGTGCAGATCGTCGATGAACGTGCCCGCTCCGCCCGGGTGATAGTGCCCGACTACCAGTTGTCGCTGGCTATCGGCAAGGAGGGGCAGAACGCGCGCCTGGCCGCGCGGCTGACCGGATGGCGACTGGACATCCACCCCGACCAGGGCCGAGCGTAACCGGCCGATGCGCTGTCGGGGGGTTGACCCCGCACGCTAGACTGATTCCGGATCGCCGCGATGAACACTCCTGCGACTGACCGTGCGCCAACCTCCGGTTCCCCGGTGCGGACGTGCGTGGGCTGCCGCGGGAAGGCTCCTCAAGGTGATCTGCTCAGGGTGGTCCTCGTGAACGGCCGGCTGGTTCCGGATCCGCGGCGAGAACTCCCCGGACGTGGGGCTTACGTGCATCCCTCGCAGGAGTGCGTAGCCACTGCCCTCGCCCGCAAGGCGTTCGGCAGGGCTCTGCGAACCGGGGGTGCACTGGACTCCACGGATCTGGTGCGGACTCTGCAGCCTCTGACCGAATCGAACGTTGGGAGCGTCGGGATGACAACCCGATGAGCAGTCTGCGATGAAAGCGCCGACACAACACTAGGTCCGGGT
>DAOMFH010000162.1:0-5268 GCA_035429705.1 Actinomycetota bacterium | reverse complement strand
CCGCGGTGGCGGCGACTGCGGCGTCCATGCCCAGCGCCGTCGGCTTGCCGGCCCTGCCCGCCCGGGGCCGGCGGGCCAGGTCCTGCGGGTCCCCGATTACGTTGACACCGCTGGCGGCGATCCCCGCCGCGAACCCACTGCCGTACTCCTGTGCCTTGTCCGCGGCCCAGTCCGGCGTCTCGATGCGCGCCTCGTCCGGCTCCGGCCGGCGCTTCTCGACCATGTTCAGGATCAATCCGCGACGCACGGTGCGGGTGTACTGGTCCCAGGTCAGCTCGCTGGCGACCTCCTTGTTCAGCCGCCGCACGAACTCGGCCTCCTGCGCGGTCATGGAGCGGTTGTGCACCGTGATCCGGCGGTCGGCCAGCAGGCCGTCCGGCAGGTCCAGCAGGCCCTCGAAGGCGGTGAAGATCGCGCGGCGGTCACCGTCCGGGATCACCACCGCGTAGGTGCGCTCGGGGCCGACGATGTCCGCCCAGCGCTGTACCTGCACGACCTGATCGTGGCGGTACCAGAAACGTTCGGCCTTGGGGGTGCGCTCGGAGGCGAACACCAGGTGCAGGAACTGGTTGTAGCCGGTGGTCAGGCCGGCCTTGAGCCGCTGCTGCCACGCAGAGGGCAGGATCGCCCCGATGGAACGCAGTGTGATGACCACCCGTACCCGTCCGGGGCCGCCCAGATCGTCGATCAGGCGCCGCGCGGTGGCGGGATCCACGTCGTCGAGGAACTCACTGCTGATCACCGTGCGCCCGTCGTAGCGGGCCTGCGCCACCATCTCGTCCCAGTGGCGTCGGGGCACCGCCTGGGCGCCCCGGTCCTGCCAGCCGTACACGGTGCCCGCCCCGGCGAAGATGGCACGGTGCTGGAACGTGTCGCTGCCCGGGTAGCGCACCTGGTGGGCGGCGAGGTCGGGGCGGGCATCGGCCAGGGCCACCTGCAGCGCCGTGGTGCCGGTCTTGTGGACCCCCACATGCAGGAGCAGTTCCCCGCTGCCGATGGGGGTGACGGAAGTCGCCATAGGACACGAGTCTAGGGGCGGGCGTCCGGCCGTCACGGCACGCGGTACAACCGGGCCTTGCCGTCGGGAGCCACCCAGACCCGCTGGTAGTCCGGCAACGGCAGGGAATGGCCATCGGCGCGCCACAAGTCGTAGTCCAGCTTGCAGAACTCACAGGTACCGTCGGTGTCGCTGAAGATGAGCACGTACTGGCCGGGCCCGGGCCGGGCACCCACCCTGGTGAAGTCGCGCAGGTCGACCTGCTTACCCGACGTCGCGAGGTACACCGGCAGGATGCGGGCGGTGCGCCCGTCGGTCCAGACCGTGGCGCCGCCCGGCAGGGCCCGCGCCGTGACGTACGGCAGATCCCCGCTGTTGGGGTACAACGTCGGCTCCGTGATCGCGAAGCGCACCCCCGCCACGAGCACGAGCCCGGCCAGCGCGCCGGCGCCCAGCGCGGCGGGCAGTCGTACCGAGCGCGCCGCCCGGGCACACAGGGCCACAGCGGCGATGGTCAGCCCGGGCAGGAAGGCCAGCCAGTAGCGGGGCACGTCGACCCGTACGCTGGGGTGGCGGGGATCGAGCACACCGGCCTGCAAGGCGAGCAGCACGGCGGGCAGCAGCGCCCACACCACGTACAGCCCCACCCGACCGCGCAGCAGGAGTCCACCGAGCACGCCCAGCCCCGCTATCAGCAGCAGCACCCAACCCCAGGACTCCTGCGCCATGGCCAGTGGCAGGCGGGTGAGGTACCACCAGCGCGGATGGCCCAGGTAGGAGGAGTCCAGGGGGGAGGTCGAGTCGTTCAGGTCAGATCCGGTCAGCACGTGCCACTTGGCCCACGGGTCGCCGAGCGTCCACCAGGACAGCCCGATGTCGACCAGCGCCCAGGGCAGCAGGCCGGCCAGCACTGCCAGGTATCCGCGCCAGCGCCGCGACAGCCCCCATACGAGAAACGCGAACACCGGCCAGGTGAACACCGTCGTCTCCCGCACCTCGAAGGCCCATCCGGCGACCAGCCCGGCCAGGAGCAACGGCCAGACCCGGTCCCGGTCGCGGGCCACCAGCACCAGGATCAGCGTCAGCCCGTTGAGGGCCACCGCCATCAGATCCGGATACCCGCGCGACAGGTTGATGAAAGTCAGGGGCGCGGCGACGAATGTCACCACGGTCAGGACCGCCACGACCGGTGGACCCACCCAGCGGGCCAGGACGTAGACCGTGGGGACGACCAGCGCAGTGGCCAGGAACGCGAACGCGTAGAACGTCGGCAGCGTCGGCCCGAAGACCGCGGCGACCGGCAGCAGCGGCACGATGATGCCCCAGCGCGTCAGCCCGGACGGGATCCACTGGTGGCCGCCGAAGTCGAGTGCGGCCTGCGCGTAGTGCCACGGGTCGGAGGTGACCAGCACCGCCCGGAACACCCAGGCGGCCAGCAGTGCCGCCACTGTGAGCAGCAGTGCCGCCGGGATGTCGGTGCGTGCCCGCCAGGCTTCAGCGGAGGGCGGCATCGATCACCCGCGCGGCGGCGTACCCGTCCTCCCAGGCGCAGAACCGCTGCCGGAAACGTGCGTAGGCGGCCTCGTACTGCTGCTCGACGCCGGGCAGTTCCGCCAGCGCGGACACCACCTCCCCCGAGGTCCGGCAGATCGGGCCAGGGGGGTCCTCGGTGAGGTCGAAGTACAGGCCCCGGACCCGGTCGCGGTAGTCGTCGAGATCCCAGGTGTAGAAGACCATGGGACGTCCGGTGTTCACGAAGTCGAACATCACCGACGAGTAGTCGGTGATCAGCACGTCGGCGATCAGGTACAGGTCGGCGATGTCCGGATAGGCCGAGACGTTGCGTACGAAGCCCCCCTCGGCCGGGATCCCGGCCCGGGTGGCCAGCAGATGGTGCCCACGCAGCAGCAGGACATGGTCTTCGCCCAGTTGTTCGCGCAGCATCTCGACGTTGAGTTTGAGCTCGAAGATGTAGCGACCCCGCTCGTCGTAGCGGTCGTCGCGCCACGTGGGGGCGTACAGGATGACCTTCTGCCCGGGCGCCAGTCCCAGTCGCTGCCGGGCTGCTGCGGCGCGCAGGTCACGCTCCGGCCGGTAGAAGATGTCGTTGCGCGGGTAGCCGGTCTCCAGGATCCTGCTGGCCGGCACCCCGAAGGACCTGGCCATGATCTGCGAACTGTACGCGTTCGGCGAGACCAGGAAGTCCCACTTCGCCGCTTCCTCCGCAAACGTGGTGAGGTACCCCTTGCGCGCGAAGTTGACCTTCTCGATGTCCTGGCCGACCTTCTTCAGCGGGGTTCCGTGCCAGGTCTGCAGGTAGGTCTGCCCCTCCCGCTTGACGTAACTGGGATCGATGGTGTCATTGGCGAGCACCCAGCGGGCCCGGGCCAGCAGATCGTAGTACTCGGGGCTGAACCGCAGCACGGTGTCCACCCCCTTGGGGATGCGCACACCGTGATCGCGCACCACCCACACCCGGCGGCGACGGTCCCGGCGCCTGCTCAGTTCCTCATCTATGGCCCGCAGGTTGTCGCTGTACTGCTTGCCCTTCCAGTTCTCGAACAGGATCACCCGGCGGGTCCGCCTCCTGCGCCGCTTCGGGTAGTACTCGTTGATGATCTGCTGGCGGCCGTGCATCCCGGGGGGCCTGATCTCCCCGGACGGATCCACCTGCAGGTAGGCGGTCGCGCTGCGGCGGGCACGCAGTCCCAGCCGGACCGCGCTGAAGTTCATCCAGTCCGATTCGATCATCTGTGCGCGGCGGCTCTGGGCAACATGCACGGGCACGTCGTCCTGGGTCAACAGGTTCCACCGGCCGACCGGCAGGTGCGTCACCCCGTCCACGGTCGCTTGATCATCGGCGCTCAGGTGAGCCTCCCAACGATCATCGTGGCGGGTCACCGGATACTCGGTGCGCACCCCGTTGCGGTTCTCCAGCACCAAGGTGGTCAGCCCCGCGGCCCGGTCCCCGGTGAGCCGGATCCCGCTGCGGGTGGGGCGCCAGTCGAGCAGTCGCGGACGGGGAACCCGGACGGTCACCAGCAGGCCACCGGTGATCCCGGCGCGGGCGTAGTACTCCTCGTCGGCCGGCGTCGCGAGGGTCTCGTCCACATCGGGGGCGAGCACAGCCGGCTGCGGCTCCTCATCCTCGGCCAGTTGCAGCAGGACGTCGAACTCGATCTGATTGAGCGGGTCCAGGTGCGGCATCTGCGACACGTCGAGATCGACGGACCAGGCCATCGGGACCCGGACCTCCTCGAAGTCGTCGCGTCGGCGGGCGATCACCGTCGCCCCCATGACTACCCCGTCGAAATGCACCCGGAACAACCCCGCGGCAGGCACCTCCACGGCGGTCACCACGGGTTGGGGCGGGTAGACGGCGATACCCAGCGCGTCGCCCCGCCACCGCACCGCCGCGACCCGGCCGTCGGCCAGCACGACCCGGCGGGGCAGTTGGGCCGCTCCGTCGAACGCACCCCCGAGGGGGATCCGCCGCCTGCCCCCCGGAGCGGTCACATCCACGTCCACGCGCAGCAGCGCCTCCATGGGCAGTTGCCCGACCGGCACCGTGAACGACAGGCCCACGTTGTTGTACGTGACGTCGGCGAATGTCTCCCGCGCCGTGAGGTCCTCGCGCTTGTGCCACTTGACCGGCACCCCGAAGGGCTCCTTGCCACCCACGACCCGGATACGCAGTTTGCGTTCCTCCTGGCCGCCGGAGTCGATGCCCTCCAGGTACGCGTACCCGGCGACCGCCAGGCCCTGGTCAGTCCAGCCGACGCGTTCGACCTCCGCCGCGATCGGCTGCGCCCTGCCCCAGACGTAGAGTTCCCGCGGGTAGCCGGGCTCGCCGAGGTGCGGCAGGTCGGCATAGGTGACCCCGTCTCCGGGCACGGTCCGGCGCACGGCGTAGGGGTCCCGCTCGTACTCCAGGAACTCGAGCAGTTCGTCGCGCCGACCCTGTTCGATCAGCCAGTAGCGCAGCCGGTCGCGCGGGGGCAACTCCTCAAGTACCTCCGGGGAACACGTGCGCACGAAGGACCCCACCCGGGCCAGGAAGGCCTCCTGGTAGTCCGCCTGCCCGGGCGCGAAGTAGGGCAGGTAGAGCGGGATGTCGAAGGTGAGGACCTTGCGGTCGTGGGTCGTCTTGAGGAACTCGTCGCCGGCGAGCAGCCGGTCCACCCCGTCGATGGCGTTCATCCGGTCCACAAGGTTGGCCAGTTCGCCACGTCGCTGGGTGATCGAGGCGTCGGAGTCGATCCGCCGCCGCC